>DASXRC010000016.1:0-1536 GCA_036506795.1 Micromonosporaceae bacterium | reverse complement strand
CAAACCGAACAGGATCGCGAACAGGAACATCGGGATGAACGACACGATCGGTACGGTCGCCTCCAACCCGATCAGCGCACCGCCCCAGCCCCACTGGAACACCGCGACCATGATGCCGTAGGCCGCGCCGATGCTCAGCAGATTCAGCAGCACCGCCTTCAGCGGTACGAGCACCGACCGGAAGACCAGCATCAGGAGCACGAACGACAGCATCAGCACGGCGGCGATGAAGACCGGCAGGCGTTGGCTGGTCCGCCGGCCCACATCGGACAGGCTCACCGCAGCGCCGCCTACGTGGGCCCTCGCCGGGCCCCGCCCGACCACGGTGGGCAGAACGTCGGCGCGCAGCCGGGCGACGGTATCGGCCGTGGCCCGCTCCTGCGGGCCGGTGGTCGGGAACACCACCAGAGTCGCGATCCCCGTGGCCTGATCGACCAGCGCCGGCGCGACCGACGCGATGCCCGGGTCCGCCGCGACCGCTCCGACGAGCCGGTCCAACACCCCCGGATCACCGCGGACGTCCACGGCGATGATGACGGGACCGTTGGTGCCCGGGCCGAACCCCTCGGCGACGAGGTCGTACGCGCGGCGCTCGGTGCGGCCCTCCGGCAGCGAGCCGTCGTCGGGCAGGCCGACGCGCAGGCCGAGTACGGGCAGCGTCGCGGATAGCAGCAGCCCGGCCGCGCCGACCGCGTACGGCACCGGGTGCCTGTTGACGTGCCCGATCCAGCGCCGCCACCCGGACGCGGGGACGGCGCTCGCCGCCGTGACCCGCCGCCGTCCGAGCCGGCCCGGCCGGATGAGCCGGCCCAGCCTCCCGACCCGGGGGGCCCGGCCGAACCAACCGACCCGGGCGAGGCGCGAGCCGGCCGCGCCGAGGAAGGCCGGCAGCAGCGTCACCGACGCGACCACCATGATCAGGACGACGATCGAGACCGCGAGCCCGCCCACCGTCATGAACGGCACGTTCGCGACCGCCATGCCGAGGATCGACACGACGACGGTGCCGCCGGCGAAGACGACGGGTCGCCCGGCCGTAGCCACCGCTCGCCCGGCTGCCTCGTGGGGCTCGACCCCGCGCGCGAGGTACTCCCGGTGCCGGGCGAGCACGAAAAGCGCGTAGTCGATGCCCACCCCGAGACCGACCATGCTGCCGAGGACCGGTGCGAAGGTTGGGATCTCCGTCATCCCCGCGAGTACCGTCATCGTGGCAACGCCGACGGTCAGCCCGAAGACCGCCATGCCGATCGGCAGCGCGGCGGCGACGAGCGAGCCGAACGCGAGGAACAGGATCGCGGCCGCAGCGAGGATGCCGATCAGCTCGCTGGCGCCGCCGTCGGGGTCGGAGAAGACGTAGAAGAGGTCCCCGCCCATCTCGATGCGGAGTGGCATCTCGCCGCGCAGCCGGTCGCCGAGGCCGACGAGGGCGTCGAGGTCCTCGGTCGACAGCCGGCTCTGGTCGGGGTACTGCACCCGGACGACTGCGATCCGCCCGTCGGCCGAGACCAGGCCGCCGCGGACGGCGGCGTCCCCGCC
>DASXRC010000015.1:0-15963 GCA_036506795.1 Micromonosporaceae bacterium | reverse complement strand
GTCTTGCCAGGGCTTCTCCGAGCGCAGCTCGCTATGCCTCTACTCGGCCCCTCCGATCACGCGAGCGAGTCGGTGTGACGGGCCCAGTCGCTGATTGATCTCACCGCGCGAGCCCCGCGACCGGGCTCGGTTGGCCAGCCTTCTAGCTGATGCCGGTGAACTGGGCCGAAGGCGCTCCCAGACCGACAGGCTCGCTACCCGCCTCAGGCGGCGAGAGCGAAGCCAGCGCGCTTAGCGTTGGCGCTTATTGGTTTCCGACGACGATTACCGAGACGACGTCGGCTTCCTCGGCTCGCTTCCCCTGCCTCAACGCACAAAGTCGAAACCAGTCACCCCCAAGAGCAGCTGCGGCTCTCGCAGCCGTACCAGCCTAACGCGGGCACCGCCCGGTTTCATCCCGAGATCCGGCGGCGGCCGACGTGGGCGGCCACGGTCAGCTCATCCCCTTGCCTCGCCGACCCACCGCCCGGCTGATCTCGCGCTCGGCGTCCCGCTTCGCGATGTCCTGCCGCTTGTCGAACGCGCGCTTGCCGCGCGCGAGACCGATCTCCACCTTGGCCCAGCCGTCGGAGAAGTACACGGAGAGCGGAATCAGCGTCAGCCCGCTCTCGCGCACCTTGCCGATCAGCCGGTCGATCTCGACCCGGTTGAGCAGCAGTTTCCTGGTGCGACGCGGCTCATGGTTCGTCCAGGTGCCGCGGTCGTACTCCGGAATATGCATCCCGTAGAGGTAGAGCTCGCCCTCCTTGACCTGAGCGAACGCGTCCACCAGCGAGGCGTGCCCGGCGCGCAGCGACTTGACCTCGGTGCCGGTCAGCGCCAGGCCCGCCTCGTACGTGTCGAGGATGGCGTAGTCGTGCCGCGCCTTGCGGTTGGAGGCGATGACCTTGCGGCCCTTCTCCTTGGCCATCCGGCCTCACCCCGTTTCCCGCGGCGGCGGCGCGGCAATGCTACCCGCTAGATCGACACAAGCTCGCACAGATTGGGCGTTCAACCTCAGTCCGACACCCCATTCTGTGCCAGGTTGCGTCTGATCTTGGATGATGGCTCGAGGCTAGACCCGGATGTAGAAGCGCAGCGTGATCCACGCGGTTACCGCGCTGACCAGACCGCCGACCGCGGCCATGAACGGCAACGTGAGCAGGACGTTCTTCCACGGCACCGGGGTCAGGACAGACGTCAGGTCCTTGAGCGAGCCGTCGATGAGCAGCCATTTGCCGAGCAGCAGGGCGCCGAACGCGAGCAGGGCCCCGATCACACCGGCGAACACGGCCTCCAGGACGAACGGCGCCTGGATGAACCAGTTGGACGCGCCGACGAGTTTCATGACCGCGACCTCGCGGCGTTTGCTGTACGCGGCCACCTGGATCGTATTACCGACGAGCAGCAGCGCCGCGACCGAAATGATCGACGCGGCGATCAGCGCCAGGGTCTGCACCGAGCCGACGATCCCGAACAGTCGGGAGAGCAGTTTCTGTTGATCGATGATCTCCTCGACGCCCTGGCTCCCGGCGTACTTGTCGGAGACCGCCTGGAACTTCTCCGGATTCTTCAGCTGGACCCGGAACGACTCCGGCAGCCCGTCCGGCTTGACGGCGCTGACCAGGTCGGGCGCATCGGCGAAGAGGCGCTTGAACTTCTCGTACGCCTGTTCCTTGCTCTCGTAGTAGAAGCTCTTGACGAGCGGGTCGCCCTTGAGCTGCGAGTCGAGGCTCGCGCGCTGGGCGTCGGTCACCTCGCCGGTCAGGAAGATCGACACCTCGATCTTGTCGTAGTACGCGTCCTTCATGGCGTTGACCTGCAAGAACATCAGGGCACTTGCACCCAGCATGGTCAGCGACACGCCAAGAGTGATGATCATAGCGACGGTCATGGTCACGTTGCGCCACAGCCCGACCATCACTTCGGACAGGACGTACTTCAGCCGCATCGGGGGTTCCTTCCGGATCGCCGCGGGTCGTTCGAGTCAGTCGTGAATTCGAGGGACGGGCATCAGCCGTACACGCCGCGGGGTTGGTCGCGAACGATCCGGCCGCTTTCGATCTCGATGACCCGGCGGCGCATCTGGTTCACGATGTTCGAGTCGTGGGTCACCATCACGACGGTCGTGCCGGTCCGGTTGATCCGGTCCAGCAGCCGCATGATCTCAATGGACGTGTCGGGGTCGAGGTTTCCGGTCGGCTCGTCGGCGAGGAGGATCAGCGGCCGGTTGACGAACGCGCGGGCCACCGCGACCCGCTGCTGCTCGCCGCCGGACAGCTCATGGGGGTAGCGGTGTTCCTTGCCGCCGAGGCCGACGAGCTCCAGCACCTCCGGCACCACCCGGCGCGCGACCGCCTTCGTCTTGCCGATCACCTCCAGGGCGAACGCCACGTTCTCGTACGCCGTCCGGTTGGGCAGCAGGCGGAAGTCCTGGAACACGCAGCCGATCGAGCGACGGAACTGCGGGATCTTCCAGGACCGCATCGAGCTGACGTCCTTGCCGTTCACGACGACCTTGCCCCGGTTCGCGCTGATCTCCCGGAGCAGCAGCTTGATGATGCTGGATTTGCCGGAGCCGGAGGGACCGATGAAGAAGACGAACTCGCCCTTCTCAATACCCACCGACACGTCGTCGAGGGAGGGTCGAGATGCCTTGGGGTACGTCTTCGTCACATGTTCTAGCCGAATCACGGGCGAGAGTCTACGCGGCGTAACTAGGACGCCAACCCCACCCGCCGGAGCGCGCCCACTATGCCGGAAATGGGAGCTACGGCCCATCACCTTGGGCGATCACGCCTTGGCGGCCAGCTCCCCCTGCTTGCGCCACCGGATCCCCGCCTCGATGAACCCGTCCAGGTCGCCGTCGAAGACCGCGGACGGGTTGCCGGTCTCGTACTCCGTCCGCAGGTCCTTGACCATCTGATATGGATGCAGGACGTACGAACGCATCTGGTCGCCCCACGACCCGGCCGCGTCGGTCTTCAGGCCCTGGAGCGTGGCGTGCTCCTCCTGGCGCTTGCGCTCCAGCAGCCGGGCCTGGAGCACGCGCATGGCCGCGGCCTTGTTCTGCAGCTGGGACTTCTCGTTCTGGCAGGTGACCACGATCCCGGTCGGCAGGTGGGTGA
The DNA here is from genome assembly GCA_036506795.1 of Micromonosporaceae bacterium. Lineage (GTDB taxonomy): Bacteria > Actinomycetota > Actinomycetes > Mycobacteriales > Micromonosporaceae > DASXRC01. The sequence continues at coordinate 12,856 of DASXRC010000015.1, read as the reverse complement.
TCCGCACAGCCGAGTCGGTCGTGTTGACGCTCTGCCCGCCCGGTCCCGAGGATCGGTAGACATCGACGCGGATCTCGTTCTCCGGAATCTCGATGTGGTCGGTCTGCTCGACCACGGGTAGCACCTCGACGCCGGCGAAGCTGGTCTGGCGGCGGCCCTGGTTGTCGAACGGGCTGATCCGCACGAGCCGGTGGGTGCCGGCCTCGACGCTCAGCGTGCCGTACGCGTACGCCGCCTTCACCACGAACGTCGTCGACTTCAGCCCCGCCTCCTCGGCGTACGAGGTCTCGTAGACCTCCGTCGGGTAGCCGTGCCGCTCGGCCCAGCGCAGGTACATGCGCAGCAACATCTCGGCGAAGTCCGCTGCGTCGACGCCACCCGCACCGGCCCGGATCGCGACGACGGCCTCACGCGAGTCGTACTCCCCGGATAGCAGCGTCCGCACCTCGAACTCATCGATCGCCTTGCGCAGCGCGGTCACCTCGGTGGCCACCTCGCGGAGGGCGACGGGGTCGCTCTCCGCGTCGGCCAGCTCGAGCAGCACGCGCGCGTCGTCGAGCCGGAGACGGAGCTGGCTCAGCCTCTCGATCTCCGAATTGACGTACGACAGCCGAGATGTGACCTCCTGCGCGCGACTCTGGTCGTCCCACAGCCCGGGCGCGGACGCGGCCTCCTCCAGCTCGGCCTTGTCTTTGCGAAGGCGGTCAACGTCCAGCACGGCCTCGACGTTGCGGAGCGTGGCGTCGAGGTCCTTGAGCTGTTGGGCGAGATCATCAGCGGTGGTCACAACAGTCAAGCGTAACGAGCACCGCGGTCGGCGCGCGGCCGGGCTCGTCGCATGATCGTTACTTCGGTGCGGCCTTGAGCCAGGACAGCGCCGCCCGGTGGTACGCCACGGCGAACTCGAGCGCCGCGGCACCGTAGTCATCGCCCGCCTTTTTGGCGTCCCGAGCCTGGTCGCGGGCGCTGGCCAGTGCCTCGTTGTGGTACTCGTTCGCGGCCCCGTACAGCTCGCGCAACTGCGCGGCCGAGTGCAGGCCGCCGAACGCGACCCGGAGAGCGACCGGGTTGCGCACCGCGTCCCGGCCGGGCGACTCGGCCAGCCACCGCTGGAACGCCCGCTTGCCGGCGGCCGTGATCGAGTACGGCTGGCTGGACCGTGGCCCGGGCTTGCCGAGCTTGACATAGCCAAGATCCGCCAATGCGGGCAGCTCCCGGTAGACCTGACTACGGGTCATCGACCAGAACGGGCCCAGCCGCTTCTCGGCAGCGGACATCAGCTGGCCGCCGGTCATCGGGCCATCGTGGAGTAGGCCCAGAAGGGCCGCCGCGGTCGGGTTGATTGGAGAATCGGCCATGCCTCTACGCTGCCACCTTGCGGCTCTGGCGTCCAGGATTTTCGCCGATACGCATCCACAGTGCACTGTCCGTGCCGGACAGTCCGTAGAGGACGTCTTTCTAGGCGATCATGACCTTTCCGGCTGACCCGCCCGCCGTGTCCGGCGGAACGGCCATGATCGTCTGACCGGGATCGGGTCGGCCGGCTCGGCGGGCCAGGTGCCCGGCCCGCCCGGCGCCCAGGCCGCGACGAGGTGGTCAGTTCCGCCCCTGGCCCGCATCGCCGGCGGCGGATCGGACGGCATCCCGGAAACCGGGATGGCGACCATCCGCCCGGAGTATGCCGAGGCCGGGGACACCGGCGCCGCCTGCAGGGGCACCCAGGTAACCGCCCGGGCGACGCCCGTGACCGTCGGCCGGTCGCCGTCCGGACGGGGCCACCAGGTGACCGCGTCGGTGGCCAGCTCGGGCAGCGGGGGCAGGCCGTCGAGGGCCTCCTCGACCTCGGGCATCCGGGCGGCGACCGCCGCGGCGCTCGGCCGGGCCGCCGGGTCGAGCGCCATGCACTCCTCGATCACCGGCCAGGCGGCCGGCGGCAGACCCGGCGGGGGGACGGGCAGGCAGGCCGCGTGCCGGCGCAGCACGTCGAGGGGCGGCCCGCCGCGGTACGGGCTGCGCCCACAGAGCAGCTCGAACAGCACCACGCCGAGGGCGTACACGTCCGCCGCCGGGGTGGGCGTGCCGCCGACCACGACCTCGGGGGCGACGTACTCCGGGGTGGCGTGCACAATCCGTCCGGTGCCCGTCTCCGCGGTGCTCTCTTCGCCGTCCGCCCCGGGAGGGCTCGACCCGTTGACCCGGCCGTTCCGCTGAGACGCCCGGCGCGGGAAGCGTCGGGCGACGCCGAAGTCCGCCAGCCGGACCGGCCCACCGTCGGCCGGCACGAGGACGTTGCCCGGTTTGACGTCGCCGTGCACGATCCCCCGGCCATGCAGGTATGTCAGGACGGCCGCGACCTGCGAGACGACGTTCGCGGCGACCGCGGGCGGGACCGGCCCGTCCCGACGCAGCCGCTTGCGCAGGTCCTCGCCGTCGACGAGGTCCATGACGAGGGCGTACCCGCCCTCGACGGTCACGAAGTCACGGCCCGCGACCACCGACGGATGGTCCAGCTCGGCGAGGAACTCGGCCTCGTTGACGAACGCCGTCACGAGCTCCGGCTGGGCGGCGGCCTCCGGGCGGAGCCACTTGACGGCCACGGGCGCACCAGAGGCAGCGTCGACCGCCCGCCACACCGCGCCGATCGCCCCCCGCGCGATTTCGGACTGCAGGCGGTACCGGCCGTCCAACAGCCTCTCCATCGGCGCCCTCCCCCCACAGCCCGCGCCACGCTCAGTATCCGCATTGGATTCGTGGCGCGCTGTCATCTGGACGGCACAATCGGCGAGACGGTCGGTCAGGTAATTAGAGTCGGCTGCGCAATTCCCAAAGCTCGGGGTAGAAACGCAGCTCGATCCGCGACCGCAGGTACGCACCGCCGGCCGAGCCGCCGGTGCCGGGCTTGGTGCCGATCTGCCGTTCCGCCATCAGCACGTGGCGCGCCCGCCACAGGGCCCACGCCTGGTCGTGCGCGACCAGCGCCTCAGCCAGGTCCCACAGCGCCCCGAACCGCTCGCGGTCGTGGGCGATCGCGGCGTACGCCTCGAAGCGTTGGTCGGGCGTGTCCACGGCGAATCCGGCCTTCGCCAACACCGCGAGATAGCCGTCCCACAGGCTCGGCTCGACCAACCGTCGGTTGAGGCGCTCCCGGTCGGCGTCGGACAGCCCACGGAAGCGGTCCAGGTAGCCGGGGTCCTTCAGCCCGGACAGGAACTCGATCTCGCGGAACTGCGCCGACTGGAACCCGGACGCCGGCGCGAGCTTGGTCCGGAACTCCAGGAAGTCCTGTGGCGTCATCGTGTCGATCACGTCGACCTGACCCACCAGCACGCGCTCGATCGTGTGGCAGCGTTCGAGGCGGACCCGTGGCAGGTAGGACTCGCCGACGAGCATCCGGTCCCGGGCATCGGTCAACTCGGCGAGCAGCAGCTTGAACCAGAGCTCGTACACCTGGTGGATCGTGATGAACAGCAGCTCGTCGTGCGCGGGCGGCGACGACTCCGGCACCTGCTGCTCGAGGAGGTCCGTCAGGTGGAGGTAGCTGCCATACGTCAGCAGACCGCCTTGCTCACCGAAGCGGCGGTCGCCGGTGGCGGGGGCCGTACGGTCCGGGCCAAGGGTCTCTCCGGTCACCCCCTGACGCTACCGCCGCAGATCGCCCTCGACCGTTCGGCCCGGGTGTTTGACCTCGGCGTCCACGTGGAGGAGATTGCTAACCCGTGGCATCCCCACTCGCGCGTTGGCTCGCCACGCTCGATGCCGCCGGCTTGGCGGAGATCCTGGTCCGGCGGCCGGACGCGGCGAACCCGTCGCCGGGGAGTCTCGGGGAGCTCGCGGCGCGGTTGCAGGAGGCCCACTCCGTCGACGCCGTCCTCGCGACCCTGCCGCTTCCCGCCGTCCAGCTGGTCGAGGCCGCACAGGCGCTCGGCGGCCCGGCGATCACGCGGCGGGCACTGGCCGACGCGGTCGGCCGTACCGCCGATGACCCCGACCTGGAGGCGGCGTTGCACGTGCTCGCGCAGCGCGCGCTCGTGTGGCCGGACGCGGAAGGCCGGCTGCGCATGGCCGGCGCGCTGTGGTCGGCGTTCGAGCGCCCGCTGGGCCTCGGCCCCACGGCCGAACTACTCCTCGACGCCGCGCCGTCCGCGGAGATTCGGGATGTCGCGCGCCGGCTCGGCCTCGCCGCCGACCGGCCTCGCGGGACCGTCGTCGAGGCGGTCCGGCGCTGGCTCTCCGACGCGGACGCGGTGCGCGCCGTGGTCGCCGACGCCCCGCCGGAGACCCGCGCCCTGCTGCACGACATGGCGCTGCACGGCCCGACGGTCGAGGCGCCGCAGCTCTTCTCCCCGGTCGGCCGCCGTTCGATGCCGGAGCTGACCTGGGCGGTGGAACGCGGGCTGCTGGTGTGGGACGGCTGGCAGCACGCTCAGATGCCGTATGAGGTCGGCCTGGCCCTACGTGGCGCCGAGTGGCGCGCGCCGTTCGATGCGCGCCCGCCCGAGGTCGAGCCGCTTGAGGTCGATCCGGCCGCGGTCGCCCGGGAGGCGGCGGCCGCCGCGGCGGCCGCCGTTGCGCACGTGTCCGCGCTGCTCGACAGCTGCGCAAGCACGCCGATCGCGCTCCTGAAGGCGGGTGGGATCGGCGCGCGCGAACTCCGCCGACTGGAGAAGGCGACCGGTGCCGACGAGCTTGTCCTGCGGCTTCTGATTGAGGTCGCGCACGCCGCCGGCCTGCTCGCGGTGTCCGACGAGTCGGTGCTGCCGACCGAGGCGTACGACGCCTGGCGGGCGGCCGAGCCGGCGGACCGCTTGGTGCCGCTGCTCCGGGCCTGGCGGCGGCTGCCCACCGCCACGCTGATGCCGCCGGTGCTGGGCGGGCCGGTCGCGCCGCTGCGCCGGGAGCCGGCGGGTGCCGCGGCCGACCTACGACCGCATCTGCTGCGGCTCCTCGAGGAGCTGCCGGAGGGCACGGCTCTGGCCAGGCCGGCGGTGGCCGCCGCCCAACTGCGCTGGCGAGCCCCACTGCTGGTGGAGGCGAACGAGCTCGGCGAGATGCAGGTCGACGCGGCGTGGCACGAGGCCGGCCTGCTCGGCGTCGTCGCACACGGCGCGCTGAGCCCGCTCGGCCGCGCCCTGGCGGATGAGGCCACCCTGCGCACCGCCGCCGCTGACCTGCTGCCGGACTCGGTCGGCGAGGCGCTGTTCCAGGCGGATCTGACCGCGGTCGTGCCCGGAGCGCCGGCCGCGTCGCTGGCCGAGCTGCTCGATGCGGCGGCCGACCGGGAGTCCGGCGGCAGCGCCGCCACCTGGCGGTTCGGCTCGGCGTCCGTGCGGCGGGCCCTCGACGGGGGGTACGCCGTGGCGGAGCTGCTGGCGCAGCTGCGGAAGATCGCCGTCGGCGGCACGCTGCCGCAGGCGCTCGAATACCTGATCGGCGACGTCGCCCGACGGCATGGCGCGGTGCGGGTCCGCCCGGTCGGCTGCGTCCTGCGCGCCGAGGATCCTGCCCTGCTGGCCGAGATCGCCGGCACGCGGGCGCTCCGGCCCCTGCGCCCGACCCTGCTGGCCCCGACCGTGCTGGCCAGTGCCGGCTCCGTCAAGGAAACGCTGGCGGCCCTGCGCATCGCGGGCTTCGCCCCGGTCCGTGAGGACGCGGACGGCATAGCCATCATCGAGCGCGCCTCGATACACCGCGCACCGCCGCAACGCCGGCACGGCCGGACCGGCCTGCCCACCGACGAACGGTCGGCGACACCGGCCACTACGGCTCGGCGTGCCTCCCGGCCGGCTCCGGAGCCGCGACAGCTGGCCGAGGCGCTGCTGGCCGCCGCCCGCCGACAGCCCGAACCACCCGAGCGTGGCCTCGCGCCGGTGATCATGCTGCGTCCCGTACCGGCCGCCGCAATGTCGCGGTCGGGCTCGGCGTCACCGACCGGCGCCGGCCCGGCCAACGGCTCGCCGGCGGGCGCCGCGCGCCGGACCGACAGCGCGGCCGGGGCCCGCAGTGCCACCGAGGCGGGGCCTGAAATGATCGACCCGGTCGTGGCGGCCGAGGCCGTCGCGACGCACGCGGGCCACCTCGGCCCGGCCGGGCAGGCCCTGCTGGCCAAGGCGATCGCGAACGGCGCGGCGGTGCGGATCCGGTATACCGACTCCGGGGGCCGGACGTCGAACCGCATCATCGAGCCGCTCGAGCTCGACGACCACCTGTTGATCGCGTGGTGCCGCATGCGCGAGGATGAGCGCGCGTTCGCGCTGGATCGAATCGACGCGGTCTGGCCCGTCTGACCATCCGTTTGGTCGCCGGAGGCCCGGCGGTCAGCCCATGTGCGGGTAGGTGTGCTCGGTCGGCGGCACGAACGTCTCCTTGATGGTCCGCGGCGAGATCCACCGGGCCAGGTTGTGCCACGAGCCGGCCTTGTCGTTGGTGCCGCTGGCGCGGGCACCGCCGAACGGCTGCTGTCCGACGACCGCGCCCGTCGGCTTGTCGTTGACGTAGAAGTTGCCGGCCGCGTAGCGCAGGGTGCGCGACGCCCAGTCCACGACGCGACGATCGGTGGCGAAGAGCGAGCCGGTGAGGGCGTACGGCGCGACGCCCTCGGCCTGCTCGACCACGTCCTCGAACCGCGCGTCGTCAAAGGCGTGGACGGACAGGATCGGACCGAAGTACTCGGTGGTGAACACCTCATGGGTCGGGTCGGTGCACTCGACCACGGTCGGGCGCACGAAGTAGCCCTCCGAGTCGTCGGCGGTCCCGCCGGCGAGCACAGCGCACACGTCCGAGTTCTTCATCATGTCGAGCGCGGCCGCGTGCTTCGCGAACGCCCGACTGTCGATCACGGCACCGCCGAAGTTGCGGAAGTCGGTGACGTTGCCGTACGAGAGCGAGTCCGCGGTGGCCGCGAGCCGGTCGCGCAGCCCGCCCTCCCAGATCGACCTCGGGATGTACGCCCGCGAAGCGGCCGAGCATTTCTGGCCCTGGTACTCGTACGCCCCGCGGACCAGCGCGGTGTGCAGGGAGTCGACATCGGCGCTAGCGTGCGCGATCACGAAGTCCTTGCCGCCGGTCTCGCCGACCAGCCGCGGGTACGACCGATAGCGGCCGATGTTCTCTCCGATCGTCCGCCATAGGAGCTGGAAGACCTTCGTCGAACCGGTGAAGTGGATGCCGCCGAGGTCGGGGTCGGTGAGCGCGACCTCGGAGACCGCGAGCCCGTCACCGGTCACCATGTTGATGACCCCGGGCGGCAGACCGGCGGCCTCGAACAGCCGCATCGTGAAGTGCGCCGCGAACTGCTGCGTCGGCGCCGGCTTCCACACGACGGTGTTGCCCATCAGGGCCGGCGCGGACGGCAGGTTGCCGGCGATCGCCGAAAAGTTGAACGGCGTGATCGCGTACACGAAGCCCTCGAGCGGGCGGTGGTCGAACTGGTTCCACATGCCGGGGGCGGAGTTCGGCTGCTCGGCGAGTAGCTTCCGTCCGAAGTGGACGTTGAACCGCAGGAAGTCGATGAGCTCGCAGGCGGAGTCAATCTCGGCCTGGTACGCGGTCTTCGACTGGCCGAGCATCGTCGCGCCGTTCAGCGTGTCCCGCCACGGCCCAGCGAGCAGCTCGGCCGCGCGGAGGAAAATGGCCGCCCGGTCCTCGAAGGACAAAGCACGCCACATCGGGGCAGCTTGCTTCGCGGCCGTCACCGCCGCGTCCGCGTCTACGTTGGTTGCGTTGTGGGTGACCCCCAACACGTGCGCGTGCTTGTGTGGCTGAACGACGTCGATCGGATCGCCGCCGCCCATTCGCTGTTCGCCGTCGATCGTCATCGTCAGGTCCACCCGCTCGGCGGCGAGCTCACCCAGGCGGCGCTGCAGGCTGTCGCGCTCGGCGCTGCCCGGCGCGTAGCCGCGGACGGGTTCGTTGTGCGGCTCGGGTACGGCGAACACGGCGTCCATGGATGGCTCCTTGACGATCTCGACAACATCGGCGAGTCGGGGGGATGGGGTCCTCGCGGGAACCGCCTCGGCCCACGGCCCAATCCTCGCACGTTCTGCCACCGGCGACCCGTCGGCCGCCGGCCGGTGACGGACGGCGCCATGAGGCGCCCGCGTACGCTAAGAGGCCGGTCCGTACGCGGCGTGCGCCCGGCTGGTGCCCGTCCTCCGGTCGGGAACCCTGCGAAGGGATGACGATGACGAACGACTCCGGGACCACGGCCGTGTCGCCGGCCGAGCCCGAGCTGCCCGCGGAGAGCGGCGGGCCAGCGGTCGACAGGCCGACGAGCGACGCCGATTCGCAGCGGAACGGCGCCGCGGACCGCGACGGCATCGGCGCCCGGGTGCCCGGTGCGCTGACGCTGGCTGGCCTCTCCCTGCTGTGGCTGCTCGGCATGTTGTGGACGGCCCGGGCCAGCATCCGGTCCGCCGGCGACGCGTCGGTGGCGATCTTCCTGGCGGCGTACTCGCTGCCGGCGGTGATCTCCGCCAGCCTGGTCGGCGGTGCCGCCGTCGGTCTCGCCGTGCTCGACCGGGCCACGCCGCGGCTGGGCGACCGGCCCACGTCTCGGTCCCTGGTGGCCACCGGTGCCGGGTTGGTCACCGGCCTCGTCGCGGCCGCGATCGTGACGCTCAGCTACGGCAGCGGCTCGGCCATGATGGTTCTGGGTGGCACGGTCGCCGCGGCCGCGACGGTCGGCGGCGCGCTGGCCAGCGTGCGGGCGACCCCGATCGTGGCCGCCTCCATCGTGGCCTCGCTGTGCGTGTTCGTCGTCGGCGTCCTGTTCCAGCCCTTCCACGGTGAGCTGATGTCGCTGTACGGCGCAGGCTCGTCCGGTGCGTCCCAGAAGAGCGCGAACGGACTGTTCGCCGCGACCGTCGCGCTCACCAGCGGGCTGGTCGGCGGCTACCTGGCGTACCGCTATCTCCGCCGCGTGACGCGGACGGCGCGGCCGGCGCCGCGGTGGCCGGCGTTCCTCGGCGCCGGGGCCGGCGCGGGCGTGATGCTGCTGCTCACCGAGGCGATCATCCGGATCGCCGGCGGCCCGGTGTTGTCGCTCGCCAAGTCGCTGTCCGAGATCGATGCGAGTGGCCTGGCCTGGTTGGACGGGTCACGGATCAACTACGGGCTGGTCGTGCTCTTCGTCGGCGCCATCACCGCCCTGATCGCGTTCGGGCGCACGCTGCCCAGGCCGGGGCAGCCGCGGGGCGAGGGCGAGGAGGGCGGTCGGCCCTAGCCGTCGATCAGCGTGTCGAGCTCGGACACGTCGTACCACTCCAGCTCGTGGTCCTCAGCACCGTCCACCGTGAACTGTGCGTCCGGATCCCCGGCGAGGGCCTCCTCGACGACGGCCGCGGCCTCGGCCACGTCGGCGGCTGCGGCGGGCCCGTCCACGTGGATCGCCGCGACCGCACCCAGCGGGATGGGCGACCGGAGCCGGACGACGCTCGAACCGAGTTCAAAATCCTCCCGCATCACCTCGGACGCGCCCAGATCCGCGGAGATCACCACCCGCCGCGGCGGCGCGGCCACATCCCCCCGCAGCAGGCGCAGCGCACCCTGTGCGGCGCGGGTGAACGCGACGTACTCGAGCTCCTCCTCGTCGCCCTCGGCGTACCACTCGCGCAGCGCCGGCGTCACGGCGTGCGCCGCAACCGGCGCCGGACCGAGCTCTCCGTGCTTCTGGAGCGTGGCGAGGGTGGTAACCGTCGCGGGGACGTACACCCGGATCACCTGATCTGTCACCGTGCGGTCTCCCGCCTCGACGCCGGGACGCGAACTGCGTGCCGTGTCCGTAGTACACCCGGGAACGCGCGGCGGGAAGCGCATTGCCGGACTCGGCGCGGGTCGATGAGGGCCAGCCGACGCAAACAATGGCAAACTGAGGCCACCAGCGACAACGGAACGGAAGGGGACGCGCCGCGATGGAGCCGAGATTCATGCTGCTCTCCGACGTGGCGGGCGAGCTGAATGTGTCGGACTCGCAGGTCTACCACATGGTGCGCAGCGGGGAGCTGCCCGCGATCAAGATCGGTGGTCGGGGCCAATGGAGGGTGGAGCGCGCGCGCCTCGAGGAGTACATCCAGCAGCGGTACGCCGAGACCGCGGCGTGGGTACGGGAGAACCCGCTAGCCGAGCGCGAGGGCGAGTAGTCGGACAACGGCGTATTGACGGCAGGCATCGAAGCCGCTACAACTGGCGCCAGGAGAAGGCAAACGAAACCAAACGCAAGATTCACCGTCCTGGGGAGGGCCGATGCTGGCCGCGCACGTCCGGCTGCGCCCCGCGCCTCCGCTCGAGCCGCCGTTCGACGACGAGGTTGACGGGTTCGGCGCGGGAAGGTCGATTGCCGAGGGTCAGCTCGCGCTCGACTGGCGGCGCGACCCGCCGGCCGGCGATCGCGGTCCCGGCCGACGCGATCCCGCTGGCGATGGTTCCGGTCGTCGCGATCCGGGCCGCGACGGCGGTCCGGCGGCGCTGCTCGCCGCCCCGCCCGAGCACCGGGTGGCGGCCAAGCGGTTCGTGGCCGTCGGCCTCGAGGTCCTCAACGGCTACCGGCCGGCGGGGCAGCTGCGCCCATTCTGCGCGCCGGCGGACGCCGGAACAGTCGTGGAGCTGTTCGTCACCCGGGCCGCCGCCGACCGGTGCGCGGGCCCGGCTGCGCGCCGCTCCGGCACCCGGCTCAGGCTGCGCCTGCTTCGGGTCTGTGAGCCACGGTCCGGCGTCGCCGAGGCCGCCGCCGTGTTCGACGCCGGCGACCGCTGCTGGGCGATGGCGTTTCGGCTGGAGCGTCGGCGAGGCAGCTGGCTGTGTACGGCGGTGGCCATGCCGTGAAATGCGCCCGGAGCGACCATCGTGGGTCCGAGCCGGTGGCCGCTCTGGGTTCCAACCAAAACAGCGACTAGGCGGCGCCGGGAGCGCCGTGGCAGCGCTTGTACTTCTTGCCGGACCCGCACGGGCACGGCGCGTTACGCGACGGACCGCCGGAGCTGACCGCCTGACCGGGCGACGGCCGCCGGCCGCCCCGTGCCGAGGAGGATGCGGCACCCAACCCAAGCGCGGGCGCCTGCTCCGGCTCCCGCTCGACGAGTACGCCGCCGCTCCCGGAGCCCCCGTCGATGGTGGGCGCGGAGTACTGCAGCGCCTGTCGTGGTCTCGACCCACCCAGCCCGCGAGCCTGGATGCCGACGTGCGAGTCGGCCGTCGGCAGCGGCACGGCCCTGCTCGCGTCGACCGTGACCTCCGGTGCCGGCGCCTCCTGCACATGGACTTCCAGGTTGAACAGGAAGCCGACCGCCTCCTCCTTGATGCCGTCGAGCATCTGGTTGAACATGTCGAAACCCTCGCGCTGGTATTCGACCAGCGGGTCCCGTTGTGCGTACGCCCGGAGACCCACGCCCTCCTGGAGGTAGTCCATCTCGTACAGGTGCTCGCGCCACTTCCGGTCGATGACCGCGAGTAGCACCTGGCGCTCCAGCTCGCGCATCGCCTCGGAGCCGAGCTCCTCCTCTCGCCGCGCGTACGCCTCGTGCGCATCCTGCTTGATGCGCTCGACCAGAAAGTCGGCGTCGAGGGCGTTGCGCTCCCCGCCGGCCTCCTCCTCGACGTCCTCGATGGTGATGCCGATCGGGTAGAGCTGCTTGAGGCTCGACCAGAGCTGGTCGAGGTCCCAGTCCTCGGGGTACCCCTCGGACGTCGCACCGGTCACGTACGCACCGATGACGTCGTCAATCATGTGCTGCGCCTGCTCATGCAGGTCCTCGCCGTTGAGCACGCGCCTGCGCTCGGCGTAGATGACCTGACGCTGCTTGTTGAGCACCTCGTCGTACTTCAGCACGTTCTTGCGGATCTCGGCGTTCTGGGCCTCGATCTGGGTCTGCGCGCTCTTGATCTGGCGAGTGACCATCTTGGACTCGATGGGCACATCCTCCGGGATGTTGAAGCGGTCCATGACCGCCTCCACCGCGCCCGCGCGGAACCGCCGCATCAGCTCGTCCTGAAGGGACAGGTAGAAGCGTGACTCACCGGGGTCGCCCTGCCGACCGGACCGGCCGCGAAGCTGGTTGTCGATGCGACGGGACTCGTGCCGCTCGGTGCCCAGCACGTACAGGCCGCCCGCCGCGACGACCTCCTCCGCCTCGGCGTCACAGGCCTGCCTCCACTTGGGCATGCCGTCCTCAAGCGCCTTTGCGTACTCCTCCTCGTGCTCGACCGGGTCCATGCCGCGCTGGCGCAGCTCCGCCGCCGCCAGGTACTCGGGGTTGCCGCCGAGCAGGATGTCCGTGCCGCGGCCGGCCATGTTCGTCGCCACCGTGACCCCGCCCTTGCGGCCGGCCTGCGCGACGATCTCCGCCTCCTTGGCGTGGAACTTCGCGTTCAGCACCGAGTGCGGGATGCCGCGGCGCCGCAGCATCTGTGACAGGATCTCCGAGTTCTCCACCGACACCGTGCCCACCAGAATCGGCTGACCGATCGCGTGCCGCTCGGCGATGTCCTCTACGACGGCGTTGAACTTCGCCTTCTCCGTCTTGTAGATGACGTCGGACTGGTCCGCGCGGATCATGGGGCGGTGGGTCGGGATCGTCACGACGCCGACCTTGTAGACCTTGTTGAACTCGCCGGCCTCGGTCTGCGCGGTACCGGTCATGCCGGACAGCTTGTCGTAGAGGCGGAAGTAGTTCTGCAGGGTGATCGTGGCGAGAGTCTGGTTCTCCTGCTTGATCTCCACGGCTTCCTTGGCCTCGATGGCCTGGTGCATGCCCTCGTTGTAGCGCCGGCCGTGCAGGATGCGGCCGGTGAACTCGTCCACGATCAGGACCTCGCCGTCGCTGACGATGTAGTCCTTGTCGCGCTTGTACAGCTCCTTGGCCTT
>DASXRC010000014.1:0-3100 GCA_036506795.1 Micromonosporaceae bacterium | reverse complement strand
GCCAAACCGGCCGCCGCCATGACGGCCGCGAAGACCAGCAAACGACGGTGTGCCTGCCGCGCAGCGGCTCCGGCCGTCCCCATGGCCACGACGGCGATGCCGACGAAGAGAGCCAAACGGCTCCGCATCATCAGACCTCCTGTCTCGCGAAGTGCGAGGTTGCTCGAAGGCTGTCAGGTCACGGTTACGCGCGGTATTACGATCTCCTTAAACCGCAGACTGGCTCAGGGCACGCGCCGCGCGCGCGGCTCGGCGGGCGAGCCGGAGCGGTTCGGGCGTGCGGGCGCGCCCGACAGAGGCAAGCACTACCCGTCCGCCGTCTACCGGCACGACCTGCTCGGCGGAGTCATTCACGAGTACCGACACGCAGCGTGATTGCGTTTGTTGCGCACCGCGGCGTCATGGGCCCTGCTCACGCGTCAGACCACTAATCCAAGACCACTGACCCAGCTATAGCTAGACGCGTGCGCGCGCGGATCACATCTGCCTCGCCGAGGTCGAAGTTCCACCGCCCGCATCGGGTTTCGAGAATCGATCCCGCCACAAAACACAGGTTTCCCGGTTCGACCGAATTTGCGCACCCTACGCGCTCGCAAGCGCCAGGACGATGCCCGATGCCGATGCAGTGGCATCGCCTGTGCCGCCGACGCTGAGCGCGACAATCCCGGCGATTGCGAGTGCAGTAGCCGCAAGCCATCTTCGTCCCGGCCACTCATCACCGAGCGCGCGCTCGAGCGCACCGGAGGCGACGGGGCCCGAGCGGTACCCTTGAGGCTGGATCCGATGGCGCCGCTAGAGGGGTGAAGGCCCCATCCTTCTCGTCGGCACCCCGTCAACCGAGTGAGGCGGCCTCAGCGAGCGCCGCCAGCAGCGCGGCGGTGGCGGGCGGGTCGGGCGGCTCGCCGTAGGTCGCCGCGTACACGTGCCGGGGCGACCCTGGCAGTTCGTTGGCGACGATGCCCTCGACGCGGTGGGCCCGCAAGGCCAGCCCCGGGATCGTCGTCACGCCCAGTCCGGCTGCGACCAGCGCCTGCATGACGACCATGTCATCGGAGGTGTAGCCGATGCGCGGCTCGAAGCCCTCGTCGGCGCACAGCGACAGCAGGTGGCTGCGGCACCGTTCGCAGCCGGCGATCCACGTCGCGTCACGCAGCGCGGCGAGCTTGCGCACGCGGCGGGTCGACAGGAGATACACCGGATCGTCGAGCAGGTGGTGCAGGCGGACGCCTTCCGGCTCGGGCTCGGTCTCGTCGTAGCGGAAGATGACCGCGACGTCGACCTTGCCGGCGCGCAGGAGCTCCAGCGCCTCGGGCGGATGCGTGTCGGTCAGGGTGATCTGCAGGTCCGGATGCCGGCCGGCCAGCGCCGCAACTGCTCGCGGCACGAGTGACCCGATCGCGGACGAGAAGCCGGCGAGGCGCACGCGCCCGGCGGTCAGCCCCACGTGGGCGGACAGCTCGGCGCCGGCGGCGTCGATCCGCCCGATGATCTCGGCCGCGCGATCGGCCAGCAGTTGGCCGGCCTGCGTGAGGCGAATGCCCCGCCCGACACGTTGCAGCAGCTGCGCGCCGGTCTCGGCCTCGAGCCGTGCGAGGTGGTGGCTGACCGACGGTTGGGAGTAGTGCAGCTCTTTCGCCGCGGCGGTGACCGATCCGTGTCGGGCGACGGCGTCGATCACGCGTAGCCGGGTGACGTCGAGCACGCATCAACTCTACCTATGAGTGACCGCAGGATTTGGCATTAGACCTATCAGTCGGCCGGGGGCACACTCCGGCAATGACGACCACACAGACTCGCCCCGTTACCGAGCTCGGCGAGCTCCTCGACGGCATCCGCACGGCCGTCGCCGCGCGGGCCGGCGGCTTGGACACCGCGCAGCTCGTCGCCGAGCAGCTACGCCGGCATCTGCCCGGCCCCGATGTGCTGACCGCCGAGCAGCGCCTCGGATCTCCGGACGGCTACCGCAGCCACACGCTGCACGTCGAGCCCGACGGTTCGTTCTCGATCGTCGCCCTGGTCTGGCGGCCCGGGCAGGTGACGCGCATCCACGATCACGTGACGTGGTGTGTGTTCGGCGTCATCCAGGGTGTCGAGCACGAAGAGCTGTTCGACTCCGAGCTCAACCTGATCGGCCGCAGCGACAACCACGTCGGCGACGTCAACGGATTCGCGCCGCCCGGCGACATCCACCGCGTCCACAACACGGGCAGCACGACGGCGATCTCGATCCACATCTACGGCACCGACGTCACGCGCGTGGGCTCGAGCGTCCGGCGCTACTACGACTGAACGTCCCGACTCAAACTTCCCCTCTGTGGGCGCACGCCGAGACGAGTTCGAAGGAGGTCCGCGGACTGGGCAGACACGCGCATCGCCCGCGGCGACCTCAGCGAAGAGGTCGCCCAACTCAAGCGCGAGCCAGGAAACGACCTGATCGCCCACGGCGGCGCCACCTTCGCGCAAGCCCTCTCCCGGCTCGGACTCGTCGACGAATACCGGCTCGTCATCCATCCCGCCGCCCTCGGCAACGGGCTCCCGCTGTTCAAGGACCTGCCGTCGCCGCTCCACCTCGAACTCGTCGAGGCGGAGACCTACCCGACCGGCGCCGCCATCCACGTCTACCGCCCGCGGCGCATCGCTTGAGCAAAGCCTCGGTCGCTTAGCCGCTTAGTCGTCCAGACTCCCCATGGTCAAGTTGACGGTCGTTCCCGTCATCCCGCTCGCCTTATCGGAAGCCATGAAGACCGCCACGTTAGCCATCTCCTCGAGCGTCATGACCCGTCGCGGGTGGGTCGTGCTGGCGAGGTACCCTTCGAACTGTTCCCAGGTCATGCCCGCTGCCTTGGCGTCGAAGACTTCCTTCATCGTGCTGGCTTTTCTCCGGCATGCCGTGTGGTCGCAGACTGACCACGCGAATGCCCTGAGGTGCGAGCTCGGCGGATAGATCTCGAGTGAGTGCCTCCTTGGCGGCCATCGCCGGACCGTAGCCTCCGTTCAATGGGGTGCCCTTCCGCGACGGGAGTGCGGTGACGGTCATGATCACCCCCGATTTGTTCGGAATCATGTGCCTTGCGGCCAGGCGTGCGGTCAGGAAGTACGA
>DASXRC010000013.1:0-54381 GCA_036506795.1 Micromonosporaceae bacterium | reverse complement strand
CCTGCCGTCCTGTACGCGCACCGTCGTGGCGGTATCGGCCGGATGCAGCTGGTTGCCGTCCAGCACTCCGGGGGTTGCGGAGATCGCGCGGTACTCGCTCATCACCTGGGCCTGCTCCTCTTCCCCGAGACCGTCGAAGGTTGCGCGGGCGTCGCCGGAGTGAATCATCAGCAGGTACTTCATGTCCGTCCTCCTCAAAACGACATTGTCGTCCCTACGACGAACGGGCATGACGCATGGGGACACCTTCGGCCGATCCCGCTTGCGACGGATTCCTCTTGCTGCGAACTCGGCACGCTCGCCGGTACCAGGCGACACCGGCGAGCGTCCGGAGTGGAGTCAGCGCGGCTCGTAGGCCTTCGGCAGTCGCATGCCGCGATCGGCCATGATTTGCCTCACGTGGTTCGGGTAGTGGTAATGATGCCGTCGACGCCGATGTCCATGACAGCCTCCACCGTGGCCGGGTCGTCGCAGGTCCACGGGATGACCTTCAAGCCCAGCGCGTGCGCCTCCGACACCATCGCCCCATCGGCGTAGAACCGGAAGCCCCGGTCGCCGACCTTCCCGTTCTGCGGAG
Organism: Micromonosporaceae bacterium; assembly: GCA_036506795.1. Classification (GTDB taxonomy): domain Bacteria; phylum Actinomycetota; class Actinomycetes; order Mycobacteriales; family Micromonosporaceae; genus DASXRC01. The sequence continues at coordinate 53,804 of DASXRC010000013.1, read as the reverse complement.
TCCGTAGTTTGGGGACAGCCGAGCTTACGTTGCGGTGGCCACGCGGGCGGCAGCCTGTCCGATCGAGCGAAGCCGAAACGCCAGGGCGATCTCCATAAACCCGTAGACCAGCAGCCAGACACTGACAACGACCACCAGCGCCCACAGGGAGATGTTCGGGTAGACCAACAGGATCACGCCGGCGACGATGCTCAGCAGACCCATGAAGATTGTCCAGCCGCGGCCCGGCATAGCCCGGAACGACAGCGCAGTGAACAACTCGATGGTCCCGTTGACGATCCAGAAAATCCCCAACAAGATCGCCAACACCAGGACCGTGGCCACGACGTGACGCAGCGCGTACAGCCCGATGATGAACGACAGGACACCCACCAGCGCCCACAGCACACGGGTCCCGCCGCTCTGATCTTCGACCGCGAAGGCACCGACGAACCGGAAGATCCCGGCCACCATCAGCTGGATGCCGAACAGGACCGCGATGACAACCAGGGTGCTATCCGGCCAAGCCAGCGCCACCACGCCGGCCGCCACGGTGATGATCCCGAAGGCCAGCAGCCAGCCCCAATGCCGCCCGACATCGGCCAACGTATCGGCGGCGTCTTTACGGATCCCGTTGTTCATGACGATCCCTCCAGTGGTCGTTCGACGGGTTGCCGCGCCGCAGGATTCGAGGACTCGATTGCGGTTCGCTGGCACCCAAAGGCGTGAGCATGATCGGACACGTTGACGGTAGCAAGCCAATGTGCCCGTCAGGACGGCGACGCAAGGAGCCGTTGCGTCCCGAGGCATCCCGGGATCCCCAGGCGTCGAGGGCCGGAAACGATAGCAAGCGGCACCCCTTGAAGATCATTTCATGCGGCTGTCCAGATCCGGGCAAGGCCGTTCGTCCATAGGGTGGAGGCGGGTGACAGGCACCGGCCCAGGCCGAGGAGGACGAGAGCGTGAGTACCGCGATCACCGGGATCAGGACGGTCGGTGTGCCGGTCACCGATCAGGATCGGGCCGTCGAGTTCTACGTGGGTGTCTTGGGGTTGGAAAAGCGTCTGGACGCCCCGGCCGAACAGCTCGGTGGGCGTTGGATCGAGGTGGGGCCGTCGGGGTCAGCGACGACGATCGCGCTCGTGCCCGCGCGTCCGGGGTCGGCGACGGGGGTAGAGACGGAGATCCGTCTCACCACGGTGGACGCCGCGTCGCTGCGCGAGGATCTGCGTGTACGCGGGGTTGAGGTGGAGGAACTGCTGCGGTGGGAGGGCGTCCCGCCGATGTTCGTAATCCGTGACCCGGACGGCAACGGCCTGGTGATCGTCGAGTCCTGAACAGGGGTCCTCAGATGGCTGGCACGCAAGGTGAACGACGCCGCGATAGGCCGCATAGGCTGGACAAGGAGTTCACGGCGACACTGCTGAAGAGCCCGACCAAGGGCGGACACACTTATGTGGTGTGGCCCGATTCGGTCGAGTTCTTCGGCACCCGGGGCTTGGTGAAGGTGCGGGGGACAGTCGACGGGCACCCGTTCCGGAGTTCGTTCATGGCGTTGGGCGATGGCACCCACAAGCTGCCCGTCAGTGCGGAGGTCCGAAAGGCGATCGGTAAGGAAGCGGGTCAGACAGTGACCGTCGTCCTGCAGGAGCGGATCGACGGCTCATCCGCTGGTCCTTGACCGCTGGACGCGAGGAAACGATGCCGACTTACATTGCCCTTGTCTACACCGCCGAAGTCGACTGGTCTCGGCCGGAGTATGCCGACGGGTTGCGGGAGTACGTCGCGTTCGAGCAGGCACACGAGGCCGTGCTGAAGGGCGGATACGCGCTGTATCCGACCGCGACCGCGACCTGTGTGCGGGTGTCCGGCGGCGATGCCGGGGAACCGATCGTCAGCGATGGACCGTACGCCGAGACGAAGGAGTCGCTGACCGGCTTCTTCCTGCTGGAGTGCGCCGACCTCGACGAAGCGATCGCCGTCGCGGCAAAGATTCCCGCGGCCCGCTACGGCACGATCGAGATACGCCCGATCCATCCCTCCCTCGGAGTCTGACGGTGGAAGCCGGCGACACCGCCGAGCGGCTGGTACGCGAGGAATGGGCGCGCGTGCTGGCCACGCTCGTCCGTATCACCGGCGACATCGACCTGGCCGAGGACGCCGTCCAGGACGCCGTCGTACGAGCACTGGAACGGTGGCCACAAGACCGCGTCCCGGCCAACCCGCGCGCCTGGCTGATAGTCACCGCGAAACGGCGGGCAATCGACCTGGTCCGTCGGGAGGCCCGACGATCCGGGAAGGAGACGGAAGCGGTGGCGCTGTGGGATCCCGGTCCGGAACCTGCCGAGGCCGTCCGCGATGACACGCTGCGGCTGGTGTTCACGTGCTGCCATCCGGCCCTGTCGGCCGACGCGCAGGTCGCACTCGCGCTACGGACCCTCGGCGGGCTGTCCACCGCGGAAGTTGCACGCGCCCTGCTGGTATCCGAGCCCGGCATGGCCAAACGGCTCACTCGCGCCAAGCAGAAGATCGCCCACGCCCGGATCCCGTACCGTGTCCCGGCCGCCGAGGAGCTTCCCGGCCGCCTGGCCGCTGTCGCGGTCACAATCTATCTGATCTTCACCGAGGGGTACGCGGCCGGAGCCGGAGCCGACCTGGTCCGGGCGCGGCTTGTCGACGAGGCAATCCGCCTGGGCCGGCTGCTTGCCGACCTGATGCCCGACGAGCCGACCGTGCTCGGACTGCTCGCGCTGATGCTGCTGCACGACGCCCGCCGCGCGGCCCGCCTGGACGACCACGGGCACCCGGTGCTTCTGCCCGACCAGGACCGGTCTCGATGGGACAATGCGGCGATCAAGGAAGGGGTCGAACTGGTCGGTGCCGGCCTGCGACGCACTCCCGACCGGCCCAATAGCTACGTGGTGCAGGCAGCAATCGCGGCCTGCCACGCCCTCGCCGCCTCCTACGCCGAGACCGACTGGGACGCGGTCATCTCGTGGTACGACGTGCTGCTCACCGTGCACGACACCCCGATCGTCCGACTCAACCGGGCAGCGGCCGTAGCCGAACGCGACGGCCCCGCCGCCGGCCTTGCCCTCGTCGACCAGATCAGCGACCTGACCCGCTACCCGTGGTGGCATGCCACCCGAGCCGAGCTGCTCCACCGTCTGAGCCACAGCGAGCCGGCCCGATCCGCCTACGAGCAGGCACTCAGCCTCGGTCTGAACCAACCCCTCACCGAGCACCTGCGCCGCCGCCTCGCCCAGCTGCCCGACCCATCGTGAGGTGACGACGCGTGTGCCGCGCGGGCTGAGCTCACCCGCCGCCGGAAGCGCCCTCGGCACACTGCGGAGCGAGGGCGGACCCATGGTCATGACTACGGGTCGTGACGAGATGACCGCCATTCATTGCATCGCTCCGCGATGACGGGCACGTGACGGGCACGCAGCCGACCCCTCGCTGTCAGGCACGCCGTGACTTGAATCTTGGCTGCCTTCCGCGTCCCCCCAATGTGATCACTTCGCCCTACTTGAGGCAGGCGGATGTCGTTTCCGGAGGTTAATCTGCGGACTGTGATCGGGCGCGGGGATGGCGGCAGTGAGGAGCGCCTGCGCCGCATGGAGCTGGTCACCGACGCGAAGCTGTCGGCACTTAGCGTCGAGGACCAGCTCGATGAGCTGCTGTCTCGGGTACGGGATGAGCTGCACGTCGACACGGTCGCAATGTTTCTGCTGGACGTTCACGCCTGGCAGCTGGTACCCACCGCCGCGAAGGGCCTGGAGGCGGAGGCCGGCGACGGGTTCAGGATTTCGGCGGGCCGCGGCCTGGCCGGCCGAGTCGTCCGGGAAGCACAGCCAGTGGTCATCGATGACATCACGCCGGACGACGTAGCTAACCCGATCCTCCTTGACAGGGGGATCCGCTCGCTGGTCGGCGTGCCGTTGCTCGCCGGCGGCGAGTTGATCGGCGTCCTGCACGTCGGTAGCCGCGCCCGGCGCACGTTCAACTCTCACGACATTCAGCTGCTGCAGTTGGCGGCCGACCGGCTGGGCACGGCCAGCCAAGCCCGCTCGCACAAGATCGACCGGCTCGCCGCGTTGGCTCTTCAGCGCAGTTTGCTGCCTACCCGGCTGCCCAGGGTGCCGGGCGTGGATTTAGCGGCCCGCTACGTCCCGGGCCACACCGCTGGTGTCGGAGGCGATTGGTACGACGTGTTCACCTTGCCGTCGGGTTCGCTGGGGGTCGTCATCGGGGACGTCTCCGGGCACGGGTTGCCGTCCGCGGTCGTGATGGGCCGGCTGCGCAGCGCGCTCCGCGCGTATGCCCTCATCTGCGACGACCCTGCCGACGCTCTCACCCACCTCGACCGGAAGATGCATCACTTCGAGGCGGGCAGCCTGGCCACCACCCTGTACGCCATGATCGCCCCTAGTCGCGCCAGCCTTCGCGTCTCCATCGCCGGCCACCCGCGACCCGTCCTGGCCACTCCTTGGCGGGTAGCGACCATGCTCGCCGCTCCCGTCGACCCACCGCTCGGCATCGGCCGTTCGAACCACCGCCGCCGCGTCACCACCCTCGAGTTTCCGCCGGACGCCGTGCTTGTCTGCTACACCGACGGGCTCGTAGAACGCCGTGGCGAATTCATCGACGTCGGGCTGGAGCAACTTCGTGCTGCCGTTCGCCCCGGGCCCGCCGAGGAGGTGTGCGCCACCGTCCTGGCCACCGTTGCTGTCGACCAACCCGCCGACGACATCGCCTTACTGGCCGTCCGCCGGCTACCGGCCTCTACCTGACTACCGACGACAGCCGCCCTCCATCGACGGCGACAGGCGCATCTTGTCGGCCGTGCGTTCCTCCGCTCCGCCAAGGTCTGCTGGAGGCCCAGCGAGGCGAGCTTAGGCGAGATCCAATCAGCGTTGGACCGTTACGGGCCAGGCGGCAGCTGTTCGGATCCGTCGACGATCGCCTGGGCGAGTTCGGCGAGTCGCCGGTTGTTGGCCCGGGACGCATGGCGGAGAAGCGCGAATGCCTGGCCGGGGTCCACCTTGTGCCGTTCGGCGATGACGCCTTTAGCCTGTTCGATGACGATGCGGCTGTGCAGCGCGGTCTCCAGTTGCCGGGTGAGGGTGTCGCGGCCGCGGATCGCGCGTTCCTGCAAGATGCCGATCGTGGCGATGTCGGCCAGGGCCTGGCCGAGGCGTCGCTTGTTGGCCGTGATCGAGGCCGGCTGGGTGTCAAACAGGTTCAACGCGCCAATGACCTCTTCGCGCAGCCGCATCGGCAGGGCGGCGACAGCGGCGAAGCCGGTGTCGACGGCAGCGGGGGCGAACTGTGGCCACCGGTCGGCCGCGGCCGACAGGTCGTCGACCGACACCGCACCGCCGGTGCGGAAGCAGTCCAGGCACGGCCCCTCGTCGACCTGCAGCTGGAACAGCTCGAGCAACCGGGTCTGCTCGGTCGAGGCCGCGGTGACCCGCAGCGCGCCGCGCTGGTCGGTCAGCAGCAACCCGGTCGCAGAAACGTCCAGCAGCTGCACGCACCGCTCCGTTAGCAGATGCAGGAAGTCGATCAGATCGAAGTCGGCGACGAGGGTGTCAGCCATCTCCACGAACACATCGGTCAACTGGACCTGGACCACGTCAATCACCTCCGGCGGATCCGCGGGCCGATCCCGACATTGGGCGCCGTCCGTGCGGGTGGCCCGGTCGGGTGCCGATCTCAATGGCCGTCAGCATAATCGTCGCCCTTCTCCGGGTTGAACCGTAGCCGGCGGGCCACCACGTCCTGGGCGACATCACCCAACCGCCGGTTGTACGCAAACGCGTGGGCGCGTAACCGCGCGAAGGCGATCTCCGCGCTAACCCCCAGCTGCACAATGATCATTCCGGTCGCTTGATGCACCTCGGGATGCCATGCTCCCTCCTGCTGTCCCGACGAGCCCGGCGTGGCCTGACCGGCCGCCGGACTGATCCGGTCCAGCAGCAGGATGCACGCCATGTCTGCCAACGCCAGGCCGTCGGACACCTGCGCCCGAGTCAGGCCGCCAGCGAGGCGGCGATACAACATCAGCAACCCCAGCCGGATCGCACCGATACGCAACGGCAGCGCGAACACGGCCAGTGCTCCGAGGGCCACCGCAGCCGGGGCGAAGACCGGCCACTGCGACAACGACTCCGGCCCGGCCATGTCCGCCTCGAGCACCGGTTTGCCATTGTGCACCGCATCCACCCCGGGGCCCTCGCCCAGGGTCAGCGTCAACTCCTCCAACCCAGCGGCGATCTCGTCACCGGCGTACACCGTCTCGCGCACCGTGGCGCTGGTCGCCAACGCGGCAACCACCCCATCCACGCCGGTCGCCGGGGCCACCGCCGCGCAGACGTGTTGGAGAGCGACCGGGCCGCCGCCCGCAAGCTCCGAAACCATCGACCACACCCGCGGGTCACGATCGGCGCTCATCGGCAGCCCTGCGGTCCGGTTGGTGGCGTGGTGGCCAATGGCACGTCCGCCTTCCGTCCGCGTAACTTCTTCCGGACCGCGACGGGCAGACACATTGGACAGGGGCCGGGTCGAACGGGACAGGCTCCTCGACGGCCTTTCACAGGTAGCCTACCCGCACCGCCGGGCAACAATCCTCGGCCAATCCGGGTCCGCCATCGCTGTTGAAGCCGACGGCCGCGCACTCGAGGCGACCAACGCCCGCGAACCAATCATGATCAGCGATGCGCGATGCCTCTTCACACCGGGCACCACAGCGATGGAGTGCGATCAGCAGGCCAAACGCCCCGGACCTTGGCTTTGGCAGCTGGACAGTTTGAATTGTCCGGTAAACGTCCGGAGGCAGGCGCTGCCATGGATTTCACCCACGAGCTGTGCGGCGGCTCGGATCACCCCTGCCTGGTGCTTCACGGCGAGATCGACCTGGCCGTCCGAGACGAGTTCCGCGCCTCCCTGAGCGACGCCGTCGGGCTGCGGACGTTGTGACGGAAGCGCGATGTGCCGGACCGTACACATATGAGCGGGATGGCGTCGCTCGTCGAAGCAGCCGTCACGGATCCTTGCTGGGCCGGGCATGACACGTCGAAGTCAGTGGTGCTCGGCGGAATCGGGATGGGTACCGTCTGCCGACTGTTCTATCCTGCATCTCCACGTCGCGGAGTCAGAATTGTCGCACACTACGTAGAGCGCGCCGGCTTCGGTGCCGCGCGGCCGTCTGACCCGCCAGGGCATCGTGGCATCGCCGGTGAGCAGACCGCCGATGGTCTGAATTTCTGGATCGCGCGGCTCTGGGTGGTGTTCGTACCCGGCGGCACCCATGGCCAGGGCGATCGCGAGCCCGAGCAGGTTAACCTCGTTCGGTTCCGTCGGGACGGTCGAGCCGGCGACCGGTCTGAGCCGCATGCCGCTCGCGGCCACCTCGACGATCTCCGCGGTGTATGTCGCCACCACTGGGATCCTTCCTCGGCTCTGGGCTGCTTGGCCAGAGGTTGAACACGGGACGGCCGCCTAGGGAGCAAGGTCACGATACCTGTGCACCGCGGCGGGCGGCCGGTCGTTGGCGAGCAAGGCGAGGTTTGAGGCGATTACCTCGGACCTTAGTAGAGCTGGTTTGGGTAGCGGGCCGGGACAGCGGTGTGCCTTCTGGCCTGGGAGGATGTGGCCGATCAAGGATCCTGGTCCGCGCCATGGGCGGCACTTGCCCAGTAGGCTGATGCCCTTGCCGGTGGGTGGACTACGGTGCTGCGGTGACAGAACCTGTTCGTGGACCCGGGAGGTCAACGCCGTTCGGCGCGCAGCGCGATCCTGCCCGGGTCGTTGCGTTCAGCGATGCGGTCACCGCCATCGCCGTCACCCTGCTGGTCCTGGAGATCCGCCCGCCGCGCGACACCCGGCATCTGCTGCATGGTCTGGCGACGCTCTGGCCGTCGTACCTGGCCTACGGCGTCACGTTCATGTTGATCGGGCAGGTGTGGGCCAACCATCACGTCATGTTCGATCAGATCCGCAGCGCCGACCGGGTGGTGCTGTTCCTGAACACCGTGCTGCTGATGGACATCGCTTTCCTGCCGTTCGCCGCCTCCGTTTTGGCCCAGGCGTTCCGCGACGGACACGGGCAGCGCACCGCCGTGGTCTTCCACGGCCTCGCGTTTGAACTCGCGGCCATTCTGTTCAACCTCGTCTGGTGGTACGCGTGTCATGATCGCCGGCTGCTCGTCACGACCATCGATTCCGCCGGTGTGAAAGCGATCGCCGGGCGCTTTCGGCTCGCCCTTGCCTGGATCGCCACCGGAACCCTGCTGGGCGCTCTGCTCCCGCCTCTGGGCGTGGCGGTGATCGCCGCGTTCATTCCCTACTACTGGCTGCCAATCGCCGGCGAGATCGCCCGGGCCAAACGCCGGCGCGGCGGCGGCGGTCAGACGTGACCGCGACGGGCGTGGTGTGGAGAGGATGGCGTCTGCCCGCGTACCCACATGGCTACAGGCACACGAGAACGGGCGCGAAGGTATTTGCGGCCACCAAGATCGATGAGCTTCGCAGGCTACGACTACCTACGATCCGCCACTTATAGCCGACTTCGGCGACGCTAGTGCGCAAGTCAGCCGGTGCCGTTGATGGCTTCCAGGGCCCGGCGGAGTTTCTCCGGGGGGCGGCTGCGGTGATGGTGTGCGGGCCAAGGCGAGGAGGGAACGTCACGGGTCCGCTCGTTACGGCTGGTCTCGGCGCTCACCGAGATCGGGGGGCCGGGCCGCGCCCCAGGGCGCTGTGCGAGAAGCGGCCGGCCTGCGTCAGCCCGCTGCTGCTGTACGCCCAGGAGCTAGGACCGTACACCGGCTGGCACCTTGGGAACTTCCCCACGCCTTCTCGCACCTGGCGCTCATTCAACGCGTGCACCTGATCCGCGAGGAGGAGCGCATCGGCGCCGGGTAGGTCGCCCTCACCGGCGCGCTACCCCCCTCGGCACGGACGGACTGCCACCATTGAAACGAATGCGAGCACGACGGGCTGCGGGTCAGCAACGGCTCCGTGCTGGGCCGGTTCATCGACATGGTCCGCGGCGTGGCCTGAGCCCCGCCTGCGGCGGATCGCCTGGCGGACCACGAGGTCAGTTCGGCTCGGCTGCCGGGCGGCGGTTGTAGAGACGAACCGCCCAGAGGTAGCTGGCCAGGGCGATGCCGGCACTCCAGGCGATGGCGGCGATCGCGTGCGCGCCGATGGGCCCGCCGGTGAGCAGGCCGCGGACGGTCTGGGTGACCGGGGTGAAGGGCTCGTATTCGGCGAATTGGCGCAGCCCGGCCGGCATGCTGGCGGTGGGGACGAACCCGCTGGACAGGAACGGTAGCAGGGTGAGGAACATGGGGGTGTTGCTGGCGGTTTCGACGCTCTTGGCGGCCAGGCCCAGCGCTGCGGACAGCCAGATGAGTGCGAACGCGAACAGCGCGAGTACGCCGGCGGCGGCTAGCCATTCAAGGGCGGTGGCGTGGGATCGGAAGCCGATGGCTAGGGAAACGCCGGCCACGAGCACGAGGACGGCGAGGGTTTGCAGCAGGCTGCCGATCACGTGGCCGGTGAGCACGGCGGCTCGGGAGATGGCCATGGTGCGGAATCTGTCGATGATGCCTCCGGTCATGTCGGTGGCGACGGAGATCGCGGTGCCGAGGGCGGCGGATGCCACGGTGATGATCAGGATGCCGGGGACGAGGTAGGTGAGGTAGCCGCCGCGGCCGCCGGCGCCGTGCCCGCCGAGGCCGGTGCCGAGCTGGCCGCCGAAGACGTAGACGAACAGCAGCAGGAAGACGATCGGGAGGCCTGCGAGCATCAGCGTCAGTGACGGGTAGCGGAGCTGGTGTTTGAGGTTGCGGCGCAGCATCGTCGCCGAATCGGCGAGGGTGTAGGCGAGGGACGTCATGGCTGGAGGGCTTCCTCTTCTTGGCGGGTGGTGGGTTCGGTGGTGGCGTGGCCGGTGACGGCGAAGAACACGTCGTCGAGATCAGGCGTGTGGATCGACAGGTGCTCGACGGTGATGCGGGCGTCGTCCAGCGCGTCGAGCACGCGGCGCAGCGAGGCGATGCTGCCGTCGCCGGGGACCTGCAAAATCAGCTGATCGTCGTCCGGGGTGGCGTTCGGGATCATGCTGACCGCCGCGCGCAGGGCGTCTGGTTCGGCGAACTGGAGCTGGATGTGCCCGCCAGGGATGCGGCGCTTCAGTTCGGCGGGGGTGCCTTCGGCGACGATCCGCCCGTGATCCAGCACCGCGACATAATCGGCCAGCTGGCCGGCCTCGTCGAGGTACTGGGTGGTGAGGAAGATCGTCACGCCGTCGGTGACCAGTTCCCGGATGATCTGCCACATCGTGCGGCGGCTGCGCGGGTCGAGCCCGGTGGTGGGCTCGTCGAGAAAGATCACTGACGGGTTGCCGACCAAGGTCATCGCCAGGTCCAGCCTGCGCCGCATCCCGCCGGAGTAGGTCGATAGCGGCTTGCGCGCGGCGCCGGTCAGGTCGAACCGCTCGAGCAGCTCGGCGATCCGGCGGCGTCCGGCCTGGCGGCCAAGGTGGCGAAGGTCGGCCATCAGGCGCAGGTTCTCCTCGCCGGTGAGCAGGTTGTCCACCGCGGAGAACTGGCCGGTGACCCCGATCAGGGCGCGCACCGCGTCCGGATCGGTGACCACGTCGTGCCCGCCGACCCGGATGTCGCCGCCGTCGGCCGGGATCAGGGTCGAGAGGATGCGCACCATCGTCGTCTTCCCGGCACCGTTGGGCCCGAGCAGGGAGAAGATGGTGCCTTCGGCGACCGTGAGGTCGACCCCGTCGAGCACGATGTGCTCGACGAAGGACTTGTGTACCGCGCGGGCGCTGATCGCCGGCGCCGCCGGGTTGATCGTCACGGGTTTCCTCGCTTTCAGTGATGGGGTGGGATGTCGGGGAGCTCGCCGGCGGCGCGCAGCGCCTCACGGTGCGCCCTCCAGTCCTGTTCCAGCTGCGGCAGCCGCGCCACCAGGAAGTCCGCGAACGCCGCCCACTCCAGCAGCACGGCCTTCCGCTCGGGCGGGGCACCGGCCAGCACCGCCAGGCCTTCGCGCGCCAGATCGGCCTGTTCCTGGTACTCGGTCACGTCGAAGCCCGTCGACCGGGGCGCGGTCACGTCGATGCGGATGCGGTCCATCCGCTCCCCCGCAGCCCGCGAGCGGCGGATCAGGCCGAGAGTGTCCAGCGAGTTGACCGCACCGGCGATCGCGCTGCGGCTGGCCAGCAACGCCTCGGCCAGCTCCGCGATGCTCTGCTCGCTCGGGTCGCAGATCGCCAGATAGCCCAGCAGCCGGCCCACCATCGGCGCCATGGCGTAGCGGCGGGCATAGAAACGGCCGGCGTGGTCCGCGAACGTGATCTCAGCATCAGTCGGCATGCGTAAGAGATTACAGGTAGAACTGAGATAACACAAATCTATGTTATCTCAGTCTTCCCGGTCCTGACTTCGGCCGCTAGTGCGCAAGTCAGCGGGTGGCGTTGATCGCTTCGAGGGCTTGGCGGAGGTCATCGGGGAGGGGGTCGGCGGCGGTGATGGTGTGGGGGGCCGGCCTGGATCTGGATGGTGCGGTAGCGGCGGGCGGTCTGGACGAATTTGCCGATGGACCAGCCGGTGCGGTGCTCGATCCAGCGGCTGACCGCCAGGGCGGCGAACACGATGGTGGAAGCCGCGGCGACACCCGCGCGCTGGCACCGCCGGCCCGACGAGGGCCTTTGTCCGAGTGCGCCCGGCAGGATTCGAACCTGCGACCAACTGCTTAGAAGGCAGTTGCTCTATCCGCTGAGCTACGGGCGCCCAGCGTCCGTCGCCCCGAAGCGGCGCGCCGGCGTGACTGAAGGTTACCGCCAAGGTCGACCGGATCCCGGTCCGGACGGAGGGTGTGACCTCTACCGGATCACCGACTAGGTTGGCACGCGTGCCCGTGACCAGCACCACGTTTCTTCCGGTCCTGGTGGCCGCGGACGACGAACGGTACCTCGATCACCACGTCGTGGACGAGTTCCTTGGTGACCTTGCGGTGGCGTACTCCCTCGGGCCCCCGTTCGGCGAGCGGCTGGTCACGTGGGCGGACCTCGACCAGTATGGGCTGCCCCTAGGTGCGGTACGCCGCAACGCCGCATTGACCCTCGGCTCGATGCTCGACCGGGTCCGGATCCACGGGCAGCCGCCCGCGCTCATGCTCTCGTTCGATGGGCTGGAGTCCAGCGTTCTGCTCGCCCACGCGTTCTGGGACAGCCTGGAGGGGTCGATCCCTGGCGAGCTGGTCGTCGGCGTACCCGCCCGGGATGTCGTGATCGTGACTGGATCGGAGTCACGGCCGGGGCTGGAGAAGGCCAGGCGGGCGGTCGACCGGGTGTTCTTCGCGGGTGACCAGCACCTGCTCAGCCGGGAGCTGCTGGTGCGGCGTCGGGGGATGTGGGACGTGTTTCCGCTGGCCGGTCCGACGAGGCAGCGACCGGCGCCGGAGGGCCCGATGGCGCCCCGGCCACGTAGGCCCCGATCCACCGGTCGGCTTCGCTGAACAGCAGGTCGCGAGCCGGCGGCCGGGACAGCGTCAGGTCGTGCCGGCCACCCGGGATCTGCGCGATCGTGACGTGCCGGCCCAGGCCGGGCGCCCAGCGGAGCATGTGCCGCACGTCCAGCACCGCGTCGCGCTCATGGGCCGAGTCGTGCCACCGAGCGCCCCGGAATGACTCGGTGGAGCAGGTCAACAGGATCGGCACCGGGATGGCGAGCCCTCCTCGGAGGATCCGTTGCGCCTCGCGGATCGCGCGCAACCAGCCGGCGCGGATCGGGAACCCCGCGATCGGCTTCCACGCGAGGTCGTAGCGCCACTCGCCCCGGTGGTCAGCGTGGATGCTTTCGCCGTACACCCGCGAGAGCGGGAATGGCATTACCCGGTGCGGCCACCGGCGGCCGACTCCGGCGACGGCGACCGCGACCGGCCGGCGCGTGAACCAGGGTGCGTTGAAGTCGAAGAACGGGCTGTTGAGAAAGAGTCCATCGACAAGTCCCGAGGTGCGCCGTTCATGCACCCACAGTGGAGTGATCAGCCCACCAGTGGAGTGGCCGTTGATGAGGAGCACGTCGTGTCCGTCGTCCTCGCGAATGATCCGCGTCGCCTCGTCGAGGTCGGGAAAGTATTCGGTGAGGCTCCGGCAGAAGTTAGGTGTCTGGTGCGGCAGGATGCTGCGGCCGTATTTTCGCAAGTCGATGGCGTAGAAGTCCCAGCCCCGCTCGACGAAGAAGTCGGCGAGGTGGGTCTGGAAGAAGTAGTCGAACGCGCCGTGCACGTAGAGCACCGCCCGCCGGCTCGGCGTCTCCGCGCGGCGGCGAACCAGTGTGGCCACGACCGGGCCCTCGTCGTCGCTGCCCAGGTCGATGATCTGCCGCTCATAGGGCGGTCCGAGCACGTCCGTTTCCACGCCTGCGACGCTACCCCGTCCGGCGTTAGCGTAAGGAGCGCGGGACGGCCTCATGGGGGAGGGGAACGTGATCGAGTCGAGGGACGGCAGACGCGTCGTGATCACGGGCCTCGGGGTGGTGACGCCGTACGGAACTGGACTCCAGGACTTCTGGGCGAGTCTGTCCAAGGCCGTCGAGCCGGCGACCATACGAGCCGTACGCGACTTCACGCCCACCGACTGGGGTCTGTCCAAGGTGGAGGCCCGGCGGCTGGACCGGTTCGCTCAGTTCACGATCGCCGCCGCCGCCCAGGCACTGGTCGACGCCGGCCTGCTCGACACCCCGGCCACCGCCGGGGCGCTGGCCTCCGTCGATGGCGACCGGGCCGCCGTCCTGATCGGCACCGGGATCGGCGGGGCGACCTCCTGGGAGACCCAGGCATTGGTACGCGCGGAGCGCGGCGACCGAGCGGTCTCGCCGCTGACCGTGCCGATGGTGATGCCGAACGCGGCCGCGGCGGCGGTCTCCATGCGGTGGGACCTCCGCGGTCCGTGCGAGACCATCTCCACCGCGTGTGCGACCGGCACCCACGCGCTGGCCAACGCCGCCCGCTGGATCGCCGCGGGCCGCGCGGACCTCGCCGTGGTCGGCGGCTCGGAGGCGTCGCTGACCGGCACCAACGTCGCCGGGTATGCGAACATGCGGGCGCTGTCACCGACCGGAATCTCCCGGCCGTTCGACGTCGAGCGGGACGGCTTCTGCGCCGCCGAGGGAGCCGCCGTACTCGTGCTGGAGGAGGCATCCCAGGCGGCCGTCCGCGGTGCTCGGGCGTACGCCGAGCTGGCTGGATCCGCGTCGACCGCCGACGCGTACCACATAACCGCACCGGCGCCCGGCGGGCGCGGTGCGCTCGAGTGCATGCGACTGGCCCTCGCCGATGCCGGGTTGTCGCCGGTCGAGGTCACCCACGTCAACGCGCACGGCACGTCGACACAGCTGAACGACGAGACCGAGGCGCAGGTCATAACCGAGCTATTCGGCACGCCGGGCCCGGCCGTCACCTCGATCAAAGGAGTGACCGGCCACGCGCAGGGCGCGGCCGGAGCGATCGAGGCGTTGTCGGTGGCGCTCGCGTACGCCCACCACATCCTGCCGCCGACGATGGGCACGGCGACGGTGGATCCCGCGTTCGAGATCGACCTAGTGCTCGAGCCGCGCCCCTGGCAGCCGGCCGGCGCAATCTCGAACTCGTTCGGGTTCGGTGGCCACAACGGCACGCTCGTGTTTGTCCCGCCCACCTAGCAGACGCGTCGATGATCGGGGCGTCGTCCACAGCGCGCACGCCTGTCCACAGACCCTTCCCACCGGCCTCGCGGTGGTCGGTCCCATGGGCCACGCTTGGCCACGAGTCGACTCGTACGTCAATCGGATCGGACACAGTGGAGAGACGATGTTCGACACGTACGTCACGATCGTGGGCAACGTGCTCACGGCGCCGGAGTGGAGGCGCACGTCCAACACGGGCGCGCTGGTGGCAAGGTTCAAGGTAGCGTCCACGGCTCGCCGGATGGACCGGGAGAGTGGTAAGTGGGTGGACGGCAACAGTTTTCGGGTGCGGGTGAACTGCTGGCGCAGGCTCGCCGAGGGCGTGTCCGCGTCGGTGATGACGGGCGACCCGGTCGTCGTTGTGGGCCGGCTCTACACCCGGGACTGGACCGACCAGGACAACAATCATCGCACCCTCTACGAGCTCGACGCGGTGGCCGTGGGCCACGACCTGTCGCGGGGCCGCGGGAAGTTCGTTCGTAACCGGCCCACTGGGGCCACGAACTCCATCGAAGACCAAGAGGCGGAGGGTCTCGTCCAGGGCGAAGCCGCCGAGGCGCTCACCGCCGCGGACGCGCCGGTGCGGTACGGCGAGCACGGATTCGCCGACGACGATGACCCGGGCTTCGCCGCCGAGCCTGTATCGCCGGCGACCGGCTACGAGCCGTACGGACGCGCCGACGCGTTCGAGACGTTCGCTCCCGGGCTCGGCGGGAACGACTCGGACGACGAGCTGAGTCCGCTCGCAGTCCAAGAGGCCGTTGGCGGCGGGGGCGGCGGCGACCTCGACGGTGGCGACGTCGCCAGCGGCGACACCGATGGTGACGGTGCCAGCGGCGACACGGATGGTGACAATGCCACCCAGTCGGCGACGTCGGGCCGGGGCAGGCGAGGCCGGGGCCGCGCTCCGGTGCCAGCCTGATCGCGTCGGGGTGGGGAGAGCCTCCCGCTCCCCACCCCGGCGCCGGTCGGTCGCTACGCCATTAGGCTGCGGGCCGGAGGCCAGGACCGCACGGGGGAGGGGCGCCATGCCAGACGTCATCGTCGTCGGACTGGGCAGCATGGGTGCGGCGGCGGCGTACCACCTTGCCGAGCGCGGCGTCCGGGTCCTCGGCGTGGACCGGTTCACGCCTCCGCACACCCGGGGCGCGCACACCGGCGGGTCCCGGATCATCCGCCTCGCGTACGCCGAGGGCGCGGCGTACGTTCCGCTGCTGCAGCGGGCGTACGACCTGTGGCCCCGTGTCGAGGTCGCCGCCGGCACCCGGCTGCTGACCCGGACGGGCGGGCTGATGCTCGGCCGGCCGGAGTCCGATACCGTGGCGGGCGCTCTCGAGTCCGCCCGGCGGCACGGGCTGGATCACGAGCTCCTCGACGCCGCGGAGATCCGACGACGGTTTCCGGCATTCGTACCGGCCGATGGGGAGGTCGGCCTACATGAGGAGGTCGCCGGCGTCGTGCGACCCGAGGCCGCCATTGATGCCCTGCTGCGGCTGGCCGCGGAGGCCGGCGCCGACCTGCGCTACGGCGTTGAGGTCACCGGTTGGCGGACGACCACCGACGGCGTGGAGGTGCACACCGCGGACGGAGTGCTCTCCGCGGACCGGCTGGTTCTCTGCCCGGGCGGCGGCGCACCGCGGTTGGGTGACCTCGACGTGCCGTTCCGGGTGGAGCGCCGCATACAGCACTACTGGGCGCCGCCCGGGCCGGAGTTCGCACCCGACCGCTGCCCGATCTGGATCTGGGAAGCCCCCGCCGGCGTAACCGCGTACGGGATCCCGGCGCTCGACCCGCCGCCCGGCGACGCGCTGGCGGGCGGGCCGGTCGTGAAGGCGGCCTTCCACACCGGCGACGAGCCCGCCGACCCTGAGGCGGGTGCCGACCCGGTCCGCGCCGAGGAGGAGCGCGACCTCGTGGAGTGGCTTGCGCGCCGGTTGCCGGCGCTCGCCCGCGGCCGGTGGTTGGGCGGCAAGCGGTGCCTCTACACGCTTACCCCGGACGGTCACTTCGTGGTCGGCCGGCACCCCAGGCACGACTCGGTCAGCGTGGCGGCCGGCTTCTCGGGTCACGGCTTCAAGTTCGTGCCGGTGATCGGCGAAATCCTCGCCGACCTGGCGCAGCGGGGCGCCACCGACCATCCCATTGACATCTTCGCGCCGGACCGGTTCGCGGGCGCGCGCCGATGAGGAGGACCGCCGACGCTCTGGGCCTGCTGGCCGGCTTCGCGCTGGACGCGCTCGTCGGTGACCCGCGGCGGGGGCATCCGGTCGCCGCGTACGGCCGCGCCGCCGAGGCCCTCGAGCCGCGGCTCTACGCCCCGACCCGGGCGGCCGGCACGCGGTACGCCTCGGTCGCGGTTGGTGTCCCCGTCGTTGCCGCGGTCGTGGTCGGCCTCGCCACCCGGCGTCGGCCGGTCGCGCGTGGCGTCGCGGTGGCCACCGCCACGTGGACGGCGCTCGGCGCGCGGACCCTGCGCCAAGAGGCGACCGCCATGGCGGCCGCACTCGAGCGTGGCGAGCTGGCCGCGGCCCGGGAGCGGCTACCACATCTGTGCGGGCGTGACCCAGCCGGACTGGACGAGCCCGAGCTGGCCCGGGCGACGGTCGAGTCAATCGCGGAGAACACCTCCGACGCCGTGGTGGCGCCGCTGTTCTGGGGTGCGGTGGCCGGGCTGCCAGGGCTCGTCGGCTACCGCGCGGCCAACACATTGGATGCGATGGTCGGGCATCGGTCGGCGCGGTACGCCCGGTTCGGCACCGCGGCGGCCCGCCTCGACGACGCACTGAACCTCGTGCCGTCCCGCCTGACGGCGGCCCTGACCGCGGCGTTCGCACCGCTGGCCAACGGCGACGCCGGCCAGGCGCTCCGGATCTGGCGGCGCGACGGCAGTCGCCACCCCAGCCCCAACGCGGGTCAGTGCGAGGCGGCGATGGCCGGTGCGCTGGGCGTCCGGCTCGGCGGTCGCAACGTCTACTTCGGACGGTCGGAAACCCGACCACTACTTGGCGACGGTCCGCGACCGAACGCCTGCGACATCCGCCGCGCCGCGGCGCTGTCCAGCGCGGTGGGCCTCGCCGCCGTCGCGCTCGCCGCGTCGGCCGCCGCAGCGATCGGAACCAGACGGTACTCCGGCCGCACACGGCGACTGACCGCCGGTGAGACCCTATCGGGGTGATCGAGTCGTACGCGGACCTCGCCGCCCGGGTGCTCGCTGCCCCGCCACGGCTGGGCTCGGTGCGCCTGGTCGCGGTCGACGGTCCGAGCGGTGCCGGCAAGACCGACTTCGCCGCGCGGCTGGCCGAGGCCATCGGACAGGCAAGCGGCCAGGTGGTGCCGGTTGTGCGCACCGACGACCTGCTCGACGGCTGGGACGATCAATTCACGTTCTGGGGGCGGCTGGAGCGGGACGTGCTCGAACCGCTGGCGGCCGGCCGCCCCGGCGGGTACCGCCGCTACGACTGGCACCGCGGAGCGTTCGGGGACGCCACCGTCGGCGTCCCGCCGGCGCCGGTGGTGATCGTCGAGGGAGTGAGTGCGGCTCGCGCGGCAATCCGCCCCCGGCTCAGCCTCGCCGTGTTCGTCACCGCCCCGAGCGATCTGCGGCTAGCCCGGGCGCTCGGCCGCGATGGGGACGCGCTCCGGGCGTACCTCGAGAAATGGCGGCTGCGCGAGGAGGCCCACTTCGCCGCGGACGCCACGGCCCACCACGCCGATCTCGTCGTCGACGGCGCTCCGGACGCCGCACACGACCCGACCGAGCAGTACGTACGGGCCGACTGATCGTCGGACCAACGGAGCGTAGACGGGCGCCCGGGGAGTAGGGGACGATCGGCGGAGCGGGCGGGCCGGCCGTCGAGTTGAACGGCGGCTGTCGATGTGGGAGGCGCGGATGACCACCGGGGATGAGGCCGCAGCGGGTACCGTGCCGGCTCGGCGACGTGTGGTGCTGACCGGCATCAGCTCCCGCGCCTGGGAGCACCCCGCCGACCGTGGCGCGCTGACGGCGCTGCGCGAGCTGCGCGGCTTCGACGACGTGGTCAAGGCGTTCTTCGGGATGTGGAACGAGCGCGGCTTCCGCCTGCAGGTCCTCGGCGGCGCGATCCGGGTCGACCACCGTCAGTACCCGCGGGTCTACCACCGGTTCACCGAGGCGGCCGCAACGCTGGACGTCGACGAGCCGCCCGAGCTGTACGTCGCGCAGTCGCCATGGCTCAACGCCGAGGCCATCGGCATGGAGCGGCCGTTCATCGTGGTCAACACCGCCGCGGTCAACCAGCTCGACGAGGATGAGCTGCGCTGCCTGCTCGGCCACGAGATCGGCCACGTCCGCAGCGGGCACGCCGTCTACAAGACCATACTGATCATCCTCACCGGCTGGGCACAGAGTCTGAGCTGGCTGCCGGTCGGGGCGCTCGCCCTGCGCGGCATCATCGCTGCGATGTATGAGTGGTGGCGCAAGGCCGAGCTGTCGGCCGACCGGGCGGGGCTGCTGGCCGGCCAGGATCCGGCCGCGGCGACCCGCCTGCTGATGAAGCTCGCCGGCGGCGGCGACCTCTCGGAGATCGACACCGCGGCGTTTCTGGAGCAGGCGGCCGATTACGAGCGCGCGGGCGACCTTCGGGACAGCGTGCACAAGATCCGCCTGACCGCGTTTCGCAGCCATCCGGTGCCGGTCGCCAGGGCCGCTCAACTGCGACAGTGGATCGAGTCGGGGGCGTACGGCCGGATCCTCGCAGGCGACTACCCGCGCCGCGACGACGACGCGGACACCTCGATGGCCGAGGACGTGAAGGCCGCCGCCGACTCCTACCGCGAGGCGTTCCAGCGCTCGCAGGACCCGCTCGTCTCGCTCCTGCGCCGACTCGGCGACGGCGCCACGGACGTCGGCGGCTGGGTTGGCGGGGGCGTCGCCCGAGCCCGTACGTGGGCGAGCTCGGCCGGCGAGGCGGCCGCCCGGGCCGCCGGCGCGCGCACCCGGCGCTCGGAGCAGCGGCCGACCGAGGACGCCGACGAGTCCGAGTAAGGTGCGCTCGGCCCGCCGGTAATGACCCGGCATACGATGCCGGGCATGACCGACTTGGATCTGCGGGCAGCGATCGCCCGCGAATTGCCCGGCGTACGCGCCGACCTCGAGCGCCTCGTCCGCATCCCCGGCATCGCGTTCGAGGGCTTCGACCACTCGCACGTCGAGCGCTCCGCCGAGGCAACCGCCGAGCTGCTGCGCGGCTGCGGCCTCGACGTGACGATCGTCCGGGCCGGTGGCCAGCCCGCGGTGATCGGTCGCCGGCCCGGGCCGCCGGGTGGCCGGACCGTCCTGTTGTACGCCCACCACGATGTGCAGCCCACCGGCGACGCGGCGCTGTGGGACACCGAGCCATTCGAGCCGGTCGAACGCGACGGGCGGCTGTACGCACGCGGCGCCGCGGACGACAAGGCGGGGATCATGGCGCACGTCGCCGCGCTTCGGGCGTTCGGGGAGGCCCTCCCCGTCGGAGTGGTCGTCTTTGTCGAGGGCGAGGAGGAGTACGGCTCGGAGTCGCTGGAGCGACTGCTCGCCGAGCACCGAGACGAGCTCGCCGCCGACGTAATCGTGATCGCGGACTCGGGCAACTGGGACGTGGGCGTCCCGGCCCTGACGACGTCGCTGCGGGGCATCGTCAACTGCTTCGTGGAGCTGCGCACGCTGGACCACGCCGTGCACAGCGGCATGTTCGGCGGGCCGGTGCCGGACGCGCTAACCGCGCTGAGCCGGCTGCTCGCCACACTGCACGACGAGGCGGGCGACGTGGCGGTGGACGGTCTGGTCACGCGGCAGGCATCGGCGTTGGACTACCCCGAGGACCGGCTGCGCGCCGAGGCGGGCATGGTCGACGGCGTCTCGTTCATCGGCACCGGTCG
This sequence comes from Micromonosporaceae bacterium, assembly GCA_036506795.1. Lineage (GTDB taxonomy): Bacteria > Actinomycetota > Actinomycetes > Mycobacteriales > Micromonosporaceae > DASXRC01. Next base: position 33,174 of record DASXRC010000013.1, on the reverse strand, counting down.
GCTCGTCGACCGGATCTGGACCAAGCCGGCGATCTCGGTGCTCGGCGTGGACGCGCCGCGCACGGCTGAAGCCCCGAACGCGCTCGTTCCGGCGGCGAAGGCCAAGCTCAATGTGCGGCTGGCGCCCGGGGACGATCCCAAATCGGCGTACGTGGCGCTGCGCGCCCACCTCGAGAAGCACGCGCCGTGGGGCGCCCGGGTCACCGTCACGTTCGAGAGCGACGGCGCGCCCTGTGTGATCGACGCCAGCGGGCCGGCGTACGAAGCGGCGAGGGCCGCCTTCCGCGAGGCCTGGGACGGCGTCGACGCGGTGGACCTCGGCGTCGGCGGCTCGATCCCCTTCATCGCGACGTTCCAGGAGATGTTCCCGCAGGCGGCGATTCTGGTGACCGGCGTGGAGGATCCACACTCGCGGGCACACGGGCCGAACGAGAGCCTGCACCTGGCCGAGTTCGAGCGGGTGTGCTTGGCCGAGGCGTTGTTGCTGGCGAAGGTGGCCGCGCTGTAGGGCCGCGTGCTTGAGTGTTGTCGGTGGCCGGCGGTAGCATTCGAACATGAGTACGAAAGAAGCCATCGAGCGGCTCGACGCCGCGGTGCGTGCGCTGGGGGATGTCGACGTGGCCGGGTGGTCCGACACCGCCCTGCGGACCCACCTGGACGAGCTGTCGGCCGCGCTCTGCCAGGTCGACTCCGAGCTTGCCCGGCTCGCGGATGCGGTCCGGGCCCGAGGATTCACGGTCGAGGAGCCGGTCGGAGCCCCCAGCTGACCGCCGCCATTGTCGGACGTGGCTGCCAGGATGGGGCCGTGCGATTCGTTGACCTGGCCGCGACGTCCGCGGCCGTCACGGCGACGTCCAAGCGGCTCGCGAAGGTCGAGCTGCTCGCCGCCGCGCTGCGGTCGCTAGCGCCCGAGGAGATCGCGGCTGGGTCGGCATATCTGGCGGGGGAGCTCCGGCAGAGGCAGACCGGCGTCGGGTACGCGAGCCTGCGCGACCTGCCGCCGCCCGCCGAGGAGCCGACGCTGACCGTCGCGGCAGTCGACTCCGCGGTCGGGGAGCTGTCCGTCGTCGCGGGCGCCGGATCCCAGGCCCGCCGACGGGAGCTGCTGCACCGGCTCTTCGCGGCAGCCACCCCGGACGAGCAGCGGCTGCTCATCGGGCTGTTCGGCGGCGAGCTGCGTCAGGGCGCCCAGGCGGGCCTGCTCGTGGACGCGATCGCCAAGGCCGCCGAGGTGCCGGTGACGGCGGTCCGCCGCGCGCTGCTGCTCGTCGGCGACCTCAAGGCGGTGGCCGTGGCGGCCCTGACGGGCGGGGCGACGGCGCTCGGTGAATTCTCCCTCCGGGTCGGCCGCCCGCTCGCGCCGATGCTCGCGCAGAGCGCGCCGTCGGTCGCCGAGGCGTTGGTCGCGACCGGCACGCCGGCGGTCGTGGACGCCAAGCTCGATGGCGTCCGCATCCAGGTGCATCGCTCGGGGTCCGACGTCGCGGTGTTCACGCGGAGCCTCGACGAGATCACGCCACGGCTGCCTGCCGTGGTGGCCGCTGTCCGTACGCTGCCGGCCCGAGAGATCGTCCTAGACGGCGAGGCGATCGTGCTCGACGAGCGCGGCCGGCCCCGTCCATTCGCGGAGACGGCCAGCCGTGCCGCGACCAGGGGCGCGCGCGCCCGGGTGGCGGCCCAGGTCGCCGCCGGCGGGGACGATGGCGCGGTTGGGCTGCCGCCGGACGCCCCGGGCTTGGGCGCGAGCCTCACGCCGTACTTCTTCGATCTGTTGCACATCGACGGCGGGGATCTGCTCGACGCTCCTGGCCGGGAGCGATGGGCCGCGCTGGCGCATGCGGTGCCCGCCGGGTTGCTGGTCGCTCGCAGCACGGCGGCGGACGAGGCCGCGGCCGCGGAGGCCTTCGCGGCGGCGCTGCGTGCCGGCCAGGAGGGCGTGGTCGTCAAGGATCTGGATGCGTCGTACGACGTGGGCCGGCGCGGTGCCGCCTGGGTCAAGGTCAAGCCGCGGCACACGCTTGACCTGGTCGTGCTCGCCGTCGAGTGGGGCCACGGCCGCCGTCAGGGTTGGCTGTCGAACCTGCACCTGGGCGCACGAGACCCGCGCACCGGGGGCTTCGTGATGCTCGGCAAGACGTTCAAGGGCATGACGGACGAGATGCTGGCCTGGCAGACGGAGCGATTCCTGGGACTGGCCGTCGAGCGGGGTGACTGGGTGGTCAAGGTCCGCCCGGAACAGGTCGTGGAGATCGCGTTCGACGGAGTCCAGCGGAGTCCGCGCTACCCCGGCGGAGTGGCACTGCGGTTCGCCCGGGTGCTGCGGTACCGGCACGACAAGCGCGCCGAGGACGCGGACACGATCGACACCGTGCTCACGATCCAGGCTCAGAGCGCGGCGAGCGAGCGCACGTAGTTCACCTGCTGGTGGATCGCCTGCACCTCCGCCTGCGTGGCGACCGGGATGCGCGCGACGTACTGCTGCGCCGCGTTGGTCACCGTGACCTGCACCGTGCCGCGGTATGTCGTCTCCTTGACCAGCAGGAACAGCAGGCTGAAGACCGTCAGCACGCAGAAGCCGACGATCGCCGCGACGATCGCCCAGGTCGGCGTCCGCTGCTCGGTCAGCCACTGATCGGAGACCTGCCAGCTCGAGCCCTTCAGCGGAATGTCGCCCGCTGGGGTGTGCACGACGGACGACGTGACGCCCAACTCTCCGATCTGGGCCACGATCGGACCGGGCACCGCAGGCGGCGGAGTGGCCGCCCCCGGCGGGGTGGCCGCGGGCGGTGCCGGCTGTGGCGTTGTCGGTGGGTCAGGCCACGGGTCGGCCGGTGGTGGCAGCGGATGATCGCTCATGTGGCTTCCCCTCTGGCCCGAGGGAACGAGGCTCGTCCACCCTCGCTCACCTGAGCACCCTAACCTGCGTCCGGCCGGCCGGCAGGGCACGCGGGGGCGTCACGCCGTCAGACCGCCGGTGACACCGGAGCCTGCGGCAGGCGGCGCTCGCCGGGCGGGGTTCCGGCGGTCGACGACTGGTCGTCCGCGGACATCTCGCGCATCTCAGCATCAAATCCGGCGTCGGTACGCGGCTCGCGGCGGATCAACCAGACCAACCCGGCGATGGTCAACCCGGCGAAGATCCACCATTGGACCACGTACCCGGCGTTCTGCCAGGCGTTCTCGTGCTGCGCCGGGATCGCGACGAGGGCCGGATCGGCGGGCGGATCCTGAGAATCCATCAACACGTACGCGCCGTAGACGGGGTACGGCAGCTCGGCGGCGAGCTGCGCCACGGAGATCCGGCGTACCTCCACCCGGCCGGCCCGCCGGGCGATGGTGCCCGGCCGGCTCTCCGTGAGGTGCACCCGGCCCACGACGGTGACCGTTCCGCCGGGCGCCGGTGGAACCTGAGGCACGGCGCTCGCGCCACCGCGGGCCGGGGGCACCCATCCCCGGTCGACCAGCACCGCAGCGCCGCTGTCGAGCACCAGCGGCGTGATGACCTCGAACCCGACGACGCTCTTGACCGTGCGCCCTCGCGCCAGCACCTCGTGCGCGGGGTCGTACCGCCCGGAGACGGTGACCCGGGTCCATTCGGCCGCGGCCGAGGGCGGCGGCCCGGACGGCCCCACGGAGCCGCTCGGCTCACGGAGGACCCGCTCGAGCGCCGTCGGCGCGGCGCGCCCGCCCGCGTCGATGCGCGCGTTGATCGCGCTGCGCTCGTGATATCGGTGCAGCTGCCAGTTGCCCAGTCCCACCATGACACCGGCGAGCCCGAGCATCAGCAGGGACAGGCCCAGCCAGCGCGGCGTGAGCAGGAACCGGTACACACAACGAGGTTACCCAGCTGAGCCGACTCGGCTGGGCCGCCTGCCGGCCATCGCCGACCGGCCAAGATGTCCCCCCGGAAGATGGCGTCGGCTGCCGGCCGAGGCTCATCGCCAGCGGAACGTGCCCGGCCGACGCCGCACTCATCTCGGGCCGAACGGGTATCGTCTCCACGGCCGATCCGGACAGCGGATCGGCCGTCACCGGGCACCTTTTCGGCCGGGAGGAGCCGCCACCGATGACCGATGCGCACGCGACACGCGCCCATCTGGAATCCGTTATCGCCCGCCGGAGCGGCGCGTGAAGGGGCATGTCGCCGTGCGTCGCTTCCCGACGCTGACCGTGTCCACACCCCGGTTGCACGTCCGCCCGCTGGCCGCGGACGACGCGCCCGGCGTGGCCGAGATCTTCGCCGACAAGCAGACCCAACGCTGGCTGCCGTTCCCGCGGGAGTTCGGGGAGATCGAGGGGCTGGCCTGGTGCACGGACATGGCGGCCGAGCGCCGCGACAGCGGCGACGGCGACCACTACGGCATCATCCGGCGCGAGGACGATCGCCTGGTCGGCTGCCTCTGGACCAAACGCACCGACTGGGTCGGCCGCGTGACCGAGGTGTCGTACGCCGTCGCGCCCGACGTGCGAGGGTTCGGACTCGCCGCCGAGGCGGTCGACGCGCTCGCGATCGCGCTGATCCTCGAGCACGGTTTCCAGCGTGTCGAGCTGCGCGTCGCGCCGGGCAACACGGCCTCCCGCCGGGTGGCGGAGAAGGCCGGTTTCACGTACGAGGGCCTGCTGCGCAACGCGGGTCACGTGCACAGCGGCCGCGTCGACCTCGAGGTCTGGTCGTTCGTCGTCGCCGACCTGCGATGAGGAGGACCCGCGGGCCGATCATGGCCCTCCGCGCCGATCATGGACCTGTTGCCGTGAATCAGTGATCGAAGCACGGCAACAGGTCCATGATCGACGGAGAGGGGCGCGACGCTACCTGGCGCCAGCTCAGCGCAGAACCGACGCCGGTGGCGGGGTGAACGTCCGCACCGGTTTGCCCTTCAGGGCACCAGCGATCGTGTTCGCCACCACCTGGATTGGGTCGTTGTAGTACCGGTCGCCGACCGCGTGGAACGGGTTGTCCGGGTCGGCGACGAAGCTGGCCCCGGCCAGGTCTGGCGTGAACCCGATGAACCATGCGGCCTGGGTGTTGTCGGTGGTGCCGGTCTTGCCCGCGAACGGCCGGCCGACCATCGGGTACGCCGCGGAGCCCGTTGACCAGCCGCCGCACGACCCGCGGGCCGCGCCGTACCCGGTCACGCAGCGGGCCGCGTCCACCGCCGCCCGGGCGACCGCCGGCGAGACCACCTGGGAACAGCGCTCCGCCGCCACCGTCACCGACTCGTGGGTCCCGGCAGGGGTATAGACCGCCGCGGCCCCATCAGGCCCGGTGATGGATGCCACCGGGGTCGGCTCGCAACGCCGTCCGTCGGCGGCAACCGTGGCGTACGCGTTGGCCATCTCCAGCGGGGTGGTGTCGGCGACGCCGAGCGTGAACGCGCCCCAGGTGTGCGCCCGGCCGTGCGCGGCCATCATCCGGTCCGTCTCGCTGCGCCAGCGCAGCCCGAGCCGCTCGGCCATGCGCACCGCGCGTTCGGCCCCGACGGCCTGCTCGAGCTGGACGAAGTACGTGTTGACCGACTTGCCGAAGCCGGTCCACATGTTCTGCCGGCCGGTCATCCCGCCGCTCGCGTTCTGCGGGCACCACCGGCCGCCGCAGCTGCCGGGTTCGCCCGGCCCGGCCAGGTAGATGGAGCGGTAGCGCTGCGGGGCGTAGAAGGAGGTCGACATCGGGAATCCCTCGTCCAGCGCGGCGAGCAGCGTGAACAGCTTGAAGGTGGAGCCGGCCTGGTAACCCGGCAAGGTGCCGCCGCCGAGCAGCGGGTTCACGGTGTTTGGGTAGCTGCCCGGCACCAGGCCGCGCTTGCTGGCGTTCGTGTTCGCCCCGTTTCCGCCCTGGTCCAGCGAGTAGACGCGGTTGACCGCCATCGCCTTGACCAGCCCGGTGCCCGGCTCTAGGAACACCGCGCCGTGCGCGAACGGGCTGTGGGACGACAGGTTGTTCCGGACCTGGCTCTGGGCGATCTTCTGCACCTTCGGGTCCAGCGATGTCACGATCCGATAGCCGCCGCGGCGCAGCTTGTCGACCCGCTCCGCTGGGCTGCTGCCGAACGCCGGCTGGGACATCCACCAGCTCTTGAAGAAGTCGCAGAAATAGCCCCAGCTGTTGAGCCGGCGGGGCACCGAGACGCAGTCGTTCGGTGGCGTCGTCAACCGCAGCGGGATCGGCTGGTTCTTCGCCGCGGCCGCGACGCCCGGCGCGACGTACCCGAGGTCCACCATCCGGTCGATGACATGGTTGCGCCGCTCGGTGGCGGGCCGCTGGTCCACCCCGGTCGGGTCATACGCCGAAGGTGCCTGGACCAGGCCGGCCAGGGTCGCGGCCTCGCCGAGCGTGAGGTCCTTGGGCGACTTGGAGAAGAAGATCTGCGCCGCGGCGAAGATCCCGTACGCGCGGTGGCCGAAGTACGCGGCGTTGAGGTAGCGCTCCAGGATCTGCGTCTTCGACAGCTCCTTCTCCAGCCCCGTCGCCAGCCGCATCTCCCGGATCTTGCGGATGTTGGTCTGCTCCGTCGCCTCGATCGCCTCCGCCGGCGTCCGCGCGCTGTCGCGCAGCGCCATACGCACGTACTGCATCGTGAGCGTGGATGCGCCCTGGGACACGCCGCCGGCCTGCCGGTTGGCGACGAACGCCCGCGCGATCCCCTTCACGTCCACACCGTTGTGCTGGAAGAACCGGGCGTCCTCGGAGGCGACGACCGCCTGCTGAATGTACGGCGACATCTGCGCGATCGGGGTGTACCTGCGGTACTCCTCGTAGAACATCGTGAGCAGCGTCTTGTTGTCCGAGGCGTACACGTAGCTGGTCTGCGCCTGCGCGGCGAGGCGGAGGTCGGTCGACACGTTGCCCAGGAGCCCGGCCCCGGCCTTGGCCCCGAGCCCGCCGAGGGCGGCGAGCGGGTAGAGGACCGCGGCCACGACCACGCCGGCGATCAGGCCGGCCCGAACGATCGAGGCGAGCCGCCCGTCGGCGGCGTGGGCCTGGGTCATCAGCTACAAGCTAGGACATAACACCTCAGGTCAGGGTGGAAAGCGGGAAGTACACGATGTCGCATGCTGGCGGGATGGAAAATCTGAGCCACCACGGCGACGCGGAGGCCGGGCCGGGGCTGATCGATCTCGCCGTCAACGTGCGCGGCGAGCCGATGCCACCGTGGCTCGCGGACCCCGTCCGCGCCGCGCTCGGCGACCTCGCGCGCTATCCGGACGCAGGCCCCGCCCGGGCGGCCGTGGCCGGGCGCCATCGGCGTACCGCCGAAGAGGTGTTGCTGACCGCGGGCGCGGCCGAGGGCTTCGTGCTGCTGGCGCGGGCGCTGCGCGGGGTCGCACGGCGACCCGTGGTCGTGCATCCGCAGTTCACCGAGCCGGAGGCCGCGCTGCGGAACGCGGGCTACCGAATCCGCCGGGTGCTGCTCACCGAGGACGAGGGGTTCCGGCTCGACCCGGCGCGCGTACCCGCCGACGCCGATCTGGTGGTGGTCGGCAATCCGACGAACCCGACCTCCGTGCTGCATCCGGCCGATGCCATCGCGGCCCTGACCCAACCGGGCCGCGTGCTGGTGGTCGACGAGGCGTTCGCGGACACCGCCGCGGGGGACGAGTCGTTGGCCGAACGGTCCGACCTGCCCGGCACCGTCGTCGTCCGCAGCCTGACGAAGACCTGGGGGCTGGCCGGGTTGCGGATCGGATATCTGTTGGGTCCACCCGGCCTGATCGTGGCGCTGGGCCGCGCGCAGCCGCTGTGGGCGGTCTCGACACCGGCACTGGCGGCCGCGATCGCCTGCACCGGCCCGGCCGCGGCCGCCGCCGAACGGCTCATCGCCGCCGAGCTCACCGTCCGCAGAGCTCATTTGGTACGCCGACTGCGCGCCCTGCCCGACGTCACCGTGCCCGGCGAGCCCGCGAGCGCGTTCGTTCTGATCCGGGTGCCCGGCGCCGCACGCCTGCGGGATCGGCTGCGCGAGCGTGGTTACGCCGTGCGGCGCGGCGACACCTTTCCGGGACTGGGCGCCGACTGGCTCCGGATCGCGGTGCGGGACACTGCCACCACCGACGCATTCGTCGACACGCTCGCCGAACTGCTCAAGGAGGGCTGAGGCGTGGAGCAGACGATCGCGGCGATCCGGCCTCTCGATGCCGACGCCATCGCCGCCGCCCGCGCGCTGCAGGCGCGGCTGACCAAACCGCCAGGCTCGCTGGGCGTGCTGGAGGAGTTGTCGGTACGCCTGGCCGGGCTCGCGGGAGTCTGCCCGCCCCCGCTCGTCGAGCCGGCCGCGTTGGCCATCTTCGCGGGGGACCACGGCGTACACGTGCGGGGTGTGTCCCCGTGGCCGCAGGAGGTCACCGCGCAGATGGTCGCGAACTTTCTCGCCGGCGGCGCGGTCGTCAACGCGTTCGCGCGCCAGGTCGGCGTGTCGGTGACCGTGGTCGACGTCGGGGTGGCCACCGCGCTCGATCCGGCGCCCGGGCTCGTGCAGGCGAAGGTGCGCGCGGGCACCCGCGACATGGTCGCCGGGCCGGCGCTGGACCGCGACGACGTGGTCGCGGCCATCGACGTGGGCATCCAGGTCGCCGACCGGCTGGTGGCCGACGGGGCCCGGGCCCTCCTGACCGGCGACATGGGCATAGCGAACACGACCCCGGCCGCGGCCCTGATCGCGGCCTTCACCGGTGCCGACGTGGGCGTCGTGACCGGCTACGGCACGGGGATCGACAGCGAGACCCACCGGCACAAGGTCTCCGTCATCCGCGCGGCGCTGGCCCGTCAGGCCCCCGACCCCGCCGACCCGGTCGGCGTGCTCGCCGCGGTCGGCGGGCTGGAACACGCCGCGCTCGCGGGGTTCGTTCTCGGCGGTGCGGCGCGCCGGGTACCCGTGATCCTGGACGGCGTGACCGCCGTCGCGGCCGCCCTCGCCGCGGCCACGCTGGCTCCGGACGCGGCCGGAGCCATGGTCGCCGGGCATCGGTCGGCCGAGCCGGGCGCCACCGTCGCGCTCGAGCGCCTGGGCCTCGACCCGCTGATCGACCTGCGGATGCGGCTCGGTGAGGGCACCGGAGCGGTCCTCGCGCTGCCGGTCGCGGCGGCGGCGGTGCGGGTGCTGCACGAGGTGGCCACGTTCGACTCCGCGGGCGTGGCCGAGAAGCCCACGGCGCTAGCGTGACGCTGTACCCGCTCGCGCTGCGGCTCGATGGCCGCCGGGTTCTGGTCGTCGGAGGCGGCGCCGTGGCCACCCGCCGCGTGCCTGCGCTGCTCGACGCGGGGGCGGACGTGCTGCTGGTGTCGCCAGCGCTCACCCCGGCCCTGCGGGCGCTCGCCGACGCCGGCCGGGTGCGCTGGGCCGCCCGTCGGTTCGAACCGTCCGATGTGGATGGTGCCTGGCTCGTGCAGGCGGCGTTGGACGACGCCACGGCCGCCGCCGAGGTGACCGCGGCCGCCGAGGAACGCCGGGTGTTCTGCGTGCGCGCCGACGACCGGCACGCGGCGACCGCGTGGACGCCGGCCGTGACCCGGCACGGGCCGGTCACCGTGGCGGTTCTCGGCGGCGGCGACCCGCGCCGCGCGATGGCGGTGCGCGACCGGATCCGGTCGATGCTGGCCGAGACCCCGGTTCCCGCGCGGGATCCCGGCACCCGCGGTGGCCACGTCGCGCTGGTCGGGGCCGGCCCGGGCGACCCGGAGCTGATCACGGTGAAGGGCCGCCGCCTGCTGGCCGAGGCGGACGTGGTCGTCGTCGACCGTTTGGCACCCGGGCTGCTGCTGGATGAGCTCCGTCCGGAGGTGGAGCTCGTGGACGCCTCGAAGATCCCGTACGGCCCGGCGCGGGCGCAAGAGGAGATCAACCGGATCCTGGTCGAACGCGCCCGGGCGGGCGCGTCGGTGGTCCGGCTCAAGGGCGGCGACCCGTACGTCTTCGGGCGCGGCGGCGAAGAGGTGATCGCGTGCGCGGCCGCCGGCATACCGGTGCTGGTGGTCCCCGGCGTTACCAGCGCGGTGGCCGCGCCGGCCGCGGCCGGCATCCCGGTGACCCATCGCGGGGTGGCGCACGAGGTCACGGTGGTCGCCGGCCACGTCCCACCGGACGACCCGGCCTCGCTGGTCGACTGGCCGGCGCTGGCCCGCCTGACGGGCACGATCGTGGTGCTGATGGGGCTGCGGAACCTGCCGGCGATCGCCGACGCGCTGCTCGAGCACGGCCGGTCCGCCGACTCACCGGCCGCGGTCGTGCAGGAGGCGACGACCGGGGAGCAACGCGTGCTGCGTACCACCCTGGGGGAGCTGGCGAGCGCGGCGGCCGCCGCCGGCGTGCGGCCGCCAGCCGTCGTCGTGATCGGCCGGGTGGTCGACGTCCTGCCGCCGCCGGCCTGACGGGCAACGTCAGGCGCCGTCCAGGAGCAGTGCGCAGCGGATCAGGCCCAGGTGGCTGTACGCCTGCGGGTGGTTGCCCAGGCCGCGCTCCGTGTCCGGGTCGTACTGCTCCGGCAGCAGCCCGGTCGGGCCGGCGCAGCGCAGCACCTGCTCGAACAGTTCCTCGGCGTCGGCGCGGCGGCCTGTGCGCAGGTACGCCTCGACCAGCCAGGCCGAGCACAGGTGGAACCCGCCCTCGCGCCCCGGCATCCCGTCATTCCAGAGGTAGCGGTAGACGGTCGGACCGCTGCGCAGCTCGGCCTCGACCGCGAGCACGGTGGCCAGAAACCGCGGGTCGTCGTCGGCGAGCAGGCCGGACAGGCCGATCCACAGCGACGACGCGTCCATCTCCGGCTCGCCGAACGCGACCGTGTACGCCCCGGTGCCCGCGTGCCAGCCATAGGTCAGCACGTTGTCGCCGATCCGGTCGCGCAGCTCGACCCACTCGGGCCGATCCCGGCCGCCGTGCTTGCGCATGACGTGCAGGGCCCGATCAACGGTCATCCAGCACATCACCTTGGAGTACACGTGGTGGCGCGGCGGCAGGCGCGCCTCCCACAGGCCGTGGTCCGGCTCGTGCCAGCGTCGCTCGACCGCGTGCACCATGGCCTCGAGGACCCGCCACTCCTCCTCGCGGACGTTGCCGCGGGCGTCGGCGACGACCCCGATGAGGTCGGCGATCGGCCCGAACACGTCGAGTTGGAGTTGGCGATTGGCGGCGTTGCCGACCCGCACCGGCCGCGAGCCGGCGTAGCCGGGCAGGGTCTCGATGACCGCCTCCGGGCCGAGTTCGGCACCCTCCACTGTGTAGAGAGGGTGGAGCCGTTCCGGGTGTCCGCCGGTGCGCTCGATGCAGCCGTCGACCCACCGCAGCAGCGCCTCCGCGTCGTGTATCGAGCCGAGGTCAACCAGTGCTCGTGCGGTCATCGCCGCATCGCGCAGCCAGCAGTACCGGTAGTCCCAGTTGCGGACGCCGCCCACCTCCTCGGGCAGCGACGTCGTGGCGGCGGCGAGGATGGAGCCCGTCGACTGGTGGCACAGCGCGCGAAGCGTGAGCGCGCTGCGGAGCACCTCCTCGCGGTTCTCGCCCGGCAGCTTCAGCCCGGCCACCCAGTCCCGCCACGGCTGCTCCGCGGCGGCCTGCCGGTCCGGCAGAGCGAGCGGGTGGGGGTGCAGCCCGTGCGTGCCGAATCTCAGCTCCAGCACGACCAGTCCGCCGAGCACCGCCAGGTCCACGGTCGCCCGGGCCGAGTCGTGCCCCCCGTCGTCGTAGATGTCCCACTCCACGCCGGGGGAGAGGAGGGCGACCGGCTCGTTCGAGCCGAGCACGAGCAGCCCATCGCCGAGCGGCTGGAGCCTGATGGCGACCTGCCCGAACTCCGGGCGAGGAGCGAAGTCGATGCGGGCCCGCACGGTGCCCGACAGCTGGCGAACGAGCGTGGAGTCGGGTCCGGTGGCAGTTTCGAGGAAGTCGGTGACGGTCAGCCCGGACCAGCGCGTCTCGACGGTCATGGTGGCCGTCCGGTAGCGCTGGCCGAGCGGCAGCCCGTCGCGTTCGGGGCGCACCGAGAAGTGTCCGGCCGGCGTCCCGCCGAGCAGATCCGCGAAGATCGCCGACGAGTCCGGCCGCGGGTTGCACAGCCAGCTCACCCGCGCCGCGGGGGTCAGGAGCGCGACCGTGCGGCCGTTGGCGAGCATCGAGTGGCGCTCGATCGGGACCGCCCGCTCGCCGTACAGCCAATGCCGCCGGGTCTCCAGGAGCATGCCGAGCACCCGGGCGGCCTCGAGCGGGTCACTGACCCGGAACGGCGCCTTCGTGTCGCCGGGGCCGATCTTTATGCCAACGTCCGGGCCGTGCAGGTGCGCGAACGCGTTCTCATCGGTGACGTCGTCGCCGATGAACAGCACCGCGCTCGCGGAGATCGTGGTGCGGAGCGCGTCCACCGCGGTGCCCTTGTTCGTCGAGATCACGGACAGCTCGATGACAGATTTGCCCCGAGTCACGTGGATGTCCGGCCAGGCGGCCGGCCCGGAGCGGATGGCCTGCTCGACCTCCGCGGCGACCTCCGGGTCGGCGCCACGGGTGTGCACGGCGATGCTGGCCGGTTTGGCCTCGAGGCGTACGCCCGGCCGGCCCTGGACGATCCGCTGCAGGCTGGCGAGCAGCCGGGAACGCAGGTCGACCAGCTCGGGCGCGAGCCGCTCGACGAAGCCGACGTCGAACTCCGAGCCGTGGCTGCCGCCGAGGTGCACCGCGCGCGGCAGCCGGGGCCGGGTGGCCAGGTCCCGCAGGGCCCGCCCGGAGACGACCGCCACCGTCGTCTGCGGGAGTGCGGCCAGGGCCCGTACGGCGGCGACGGCCTCGGGCAGCGGCACGGCCTGGCTCGGGTCCTCCACGATCGGCGCCAGCGTGCCGTCGTAGTCGCAGGCGACCAGAAGCAGCGGAACCCGGGCAATCCGGGCGACCGCTGCCCGCAAAGACGGGTCGAGCGGGTCTCCGCTCTGGCTCTCGGTCGTCACTGTCCGGCCTCCGGCACGCCCAGCTCGGACAGGAACGACCGCGCCCACTGGCGGACGTCATGCGTACGCAGGTGTCGCTGCATGATGCGCATCCGGCGGGCGGTCTCCGACTCGTCCGCGTGGATCGCGCGCATGAGCGCATCCTTGACGCCGTCGGGATCGTGCGGGTTGCACAGATACGCCTGCCGAAGCTCGGTCGCCGCTCCGGCGAACTCGCTCAGCACGAGGGCGCCGCCGCTGTCGCCGCGCGCCGCCACGTACTCCTTGGCCACCAGGTTCATTCCGTCTCGCAGTGGGGTCACCATCATCACGTCCGCCGCGCAGTAGAGCGCGGCGAGTTCACTGCGACTGTACGACTGGTGCAGGTAGTGCACCGCAGGCACGCCGACCCGGCCGAACTCGCCGTTGATGCGGCCCACCTCGCGCTCGACCTTGACCCGCAACGCCTGGTAGTGCTCCACTCGCTCCCGGCTGGGCGTCGCGACCTGCACCATGACCGTCTCCGGCACGCTGAGCCGCTCCTCGGCCAGCAGCTCGCGGAACGCCTTGAGGCGCAGCTCGATGCCCTTCGTATAGTCCAGCCGGTCCACGCCGAGAATGACGGTCTTCGGGTCGCCGAGCTCCGAGCGGATCTGCTTGGCCCGGTCCTGCACGACCGGCGAGTTGGCCATCTCCTCCATCTCACGGACGTCGATGGAGATCGGGAACGCTCCGGCCTTGACCGGCCGGCCATCCACGAGGATGGTCTGCCCCTCGTACCGGAGGCCGAGCAGGTGACGTGCGAGGCGTACGAAGTTCTGCGCGGCGAGCCGCTGCTGAAAACCGACCAGGTCGGCACCGAGCAGGCCGCGCAGGATCTCCGCCCGGAAGGGCATCTGCATGAACAGCTCGATCGGCGGAAACGGGATGTGGAGGAAGAAGCCGATCCGCAGGTCCGGGCGCCGGGCCCGCAGCATCGCCGGCACGAGCTGCAGCTGGTAGTCCTGCACCCAGACCGTAGCGTTCTCGGCCGCGACGTCGGCCGCGGCGTCCGCGAACCTCTCGTTCACGATGCGGTACGCCTCGCGCCAGCGCCGGCGGTAGACCGGGGTCTCGACGGCGTCGTGATACAGCGGCCAGATCGTGGCGTTGGACTGGCCCTCGTAGTACCGCTCGATCTCGTCGGAGCTCAGCGCGACGGGCCGCAGGTGTATGCCCTCGAGCTCGAACGGCTCCGGCGCTTCCCCGACACCACCCGCCCAGCCGACCCAGGTGCCGCGCTGGCTCACCAGGACGGGGTGCAACGCGGTGACCAGGCCACCCGGGCTGCGCCGCCATTGCCGGCCCTCGGCCGTGTGCACCTCGTCCACGGGCAGGCGATTGGCGACCACTACGAACGCGCTGCGCTCCGACAAGTCGGTACACCTCCGGGGGCGGTCGTGGCTCCGTCAATGAGCCTACTGAACGTGTCCGAACGGTTGAATTCGGCCACACTGCCCGGTTGGTGGCCGCCCTCCATCGCCGCCCCCCGTCGCCGTCCTCCATCGTCGATCATGGACTTGTTGCCGTTCGTCGATCTCGGATGCACGACAACAACTCCATGATCGACGAGAAGGTGCATGATCGGCGAGGGCGGGCCCCGGAGCGGGTCCGGGGCGGTACGACGCGGCGGGGGTGCCCGCCCGGATTGGGCGAACGGCGACCAACCTGGAAAGATTGACGCCGGACTGCTCGGCCCGGTTTCGTCGGCGCGGGCAGAGCCGAATCCCATGATCATTCGGAGGTTCACCGCACCGTGGCCCAGTTCATCTATGTCCTGGAAAGGGCGCGCCGAGCACACGGCGACAAGGTCGTGCTGGACAACGTGACGCTGAACTTCCTGCCCGGCGCGAAGATCGGCGTCGTCGGGCCGAACGGCGCCGGCAAGTCGAGCCTCCTCCGGATCATGGCCGGCCTCGACCGACCCAGCAACGGTGAGGCGCGGCTGATGCCCGGCTACACGGTCGGGCTGCTCGCGCAGGAGCCGCCGCTCAACGACGCGAAGACCGTGCTCGGCAACATCGAGGAGGCGGTCGCGGAGACGAAGGCGAAGCTCGAGCGCTTCAACAAGATCGCCGAGCAGCTCGCCACCGACTACACCGACGAGGCCATGGAGGAGATGGGCCGGCTCCAGGAGGAGCTGGACCACGCCGACGCGTGGGACATCGACTCCAAGCTCGAGCTCGCGATGGACGCGCTGCGCTGCCCGCCCCCGGACGCTGACGTGACAACGCTTTCCGGCGGAGAACGTCGCCGGGTGGCCCTGTGCAAGCTGCTGCTCCAACAGCCCGACCTGCTCCTGCTCGACGAGCCCACCAACCACCTGGACGCCGAGAGCGTGCAGTGGCTGGAGCAGCACCTCGCCAAGTACCCCGGCACGGTCGTCGCGATCACCCACGACCGCTACTTCCTCGACAACGTGGCGGGCTGGATCCTTGAGATCGACCGCGGCCGGGCCTACCCGTACGAGGGCAACTACTCCACCTACCTCGAGAAGAAGGCCGCCCGGCTGGCGGTCGAGGGCCGCAAGGACGCGAAGCTGAAGAAGCGGCTGTCCGAGGAGCTGGAGTGGGTGCGGTCCAACGCCCGCGCCCGGCAGACCAAGTCCCGCGCGCGCCTCGAGCGGTACGACGAGATGGCCACCGAGGCGGAGAAGACCCGCAAGCTGGACTTCGAGGAGATCCAGATCCCGCCCGGCCCCCGCCTGGGCAACACGGTGATCGAGGCCAGCCACCTGCGCAAGGGCTTCGGCGACCGGGTCCTCATCGACGACCTGAGCTTCAGCCTGCCCCGCAACGGCATCGTCGGCATCATCGGCCCGAACGGGGTCGGCAAGACGACCCTCTTCAAGACCTTCGTCGGGCTGGAGCGGCCGGACGCCGGCACCATCAAGATTGGAGAGACCGTCAAGCTGTCCTATGTGGACCAAAACCGGGCCGGTCTGGATCCGAGGAAGACGGTTTGGGAGGTCGTCTCCGACGGGCTCGACCACCTGAGGGTGGGCAAGGTCGAGATGCCGTCGCGGGCGTACGTCGCCGCCTTCGGCTTCAAGGGGCCCGACCAGCAGAAGCCGACCGGGGTGCTCTCCGGCGGCGAGCGCAACCGGCTCAACCTCGCGCTGACGCTGAAGATCGGTGGCAACGTGATCCTGCTCGACGAGCCGACCAACGACCTCGACGTCGAGACGCTGTCCAGCCTGGAGAACGCGCTGCTCGAGTTCCCCGGCTGCGCCGTCGTCATCTCGCACGACCGGATGTTCCTCGACCGGGTCGCCACCCACATCCTGGCCTGGGAGGGCGACGACGAGAACCCCGCCAGGTGGTTCTGGTTCGAGGGCAACTTCGACGCGTACGAGAAGAACAAGGTGGACCGGCTCGGTGCGGAGGCGGCCCGCCCACACCGGGTGACCTACCGCAAGCTCACCCGTGACTGAGCCGGGCGGCGTCGCCGTCTACCACGCACAGGTCAGGTGGTCGGACCCGGACACGATGGGGCACGTGAACCATGCCCGGTACCTGACGTACTTCGAGGACGCCCGGATGACGCTGCTGGCGTCCTCGCCCAGCGGGCTGGCCGGCGCGCCGGACGACCGCGGGTATATCGCCGCCCGGGTCGTGGTCGACTACCTCGAGCCGGTCGCGTTCCGGCCCGGGCTGGCGCTGCGCGTGGAGACCACCGTCGGCCGCATCGGCACGTCGTCCTGGACGATGAACCAGCAGATGTACGCCGAGGAGCGGCCGGTCGCCCGATGCGAGTGTGTCCTGGTGGCGTACTCGTACGAACAGGCGCGGCCCCGTCCGCTCGACGACGACGAGCGCAAATTCTGGGCGACGTACCAGCGGTAGCATCTGCGCATCATGATGCGATGATGTTAGGCTGAGATCATGCGCACCACCATCGACCTCCCGGACGATTTGCATCGGCAGGCGGTCTCGATCGCTCGGGACACGTCGCGAACCTTGAGTGAGACAGTCGCGGATCTCATGCGCCGCGGCCTCGGTCAACGGCAGGTCGCGGACGTCTCGCGCAGCCCGCGGACCGGCCTCCCCGTGGTGCACCTCGGCGTGATGATCACGACGCAGGATGTACGCGCGCTGGAGGACGAGTGACCGTCCTGCTGGACGCGAACGTCCTCATCGGAATCGTCGTGGTCGAGCACGTTCACCACGACGTGGCGGAGGCCTGGCTGGCCGGGCTTACGCGGCGCTTCGCCACCTGTCCCATCACCGAGGGGAGCTTGGTACGGCTGTTGTTGCGGGAGGGACAGGCTGCGGAGACCGCCCAGGCGGTCATATCCGCGCTTGCCGACGACTCCCGGCACGAGTTCTGGCCCGATGACCTGTCGTACCGCGACGTCCTCATGCGAGGCGTCATCGGCCATCGACAGGCCAACGACGCGTACCTCGCCGCGCTCGCGCGTGCCCGCGGAGGCCGGCTGGCCAGCTTCGACGAGGGTCTGGCCAAGCTCCACGCCGACGTCGTGGACCTCGTGCCGACCCGGTGACGCCGCCATGCGATTCACCTACCGTTGCGCGCTGCGCTGGTCGGACATGGACGTGTACGGCCACGTCAACAACGCCCGCTTCCTGACGCTGTACGAGGAGGCCCGGGTGGCGATGATGTTTGTCGGTGCCCGGGAGCGCGGGCTGACCTCATTCGAGGAGGGCATCGTCGTCTACCGGCACGAGATCGACTACCTCCGCCCCGTCGACTATGGCGATCCGGTGCGCATCGAGATGTGGATCGACGAGATCAGGCCGTCCCGGTTCACCGTCTGCTACGAGCTGTTCGACGGCGACGCGGTCGCGAGCCGGGCGCGCTCGGTCTGCGTACCGTTCGATCTGGACCGCCAGCGGCCACGCCGGCTCTCCGAGGCCGAGCGCGACTTCCTGCAGCCGTACGCCGACGGCGAGTCAGCATGACAATCGTCGATGTCCGCGACGCCGAGGCGTTCCTAGCTCGGCTGACCCGGCTCGACCCGGCGGCGCTCGTGCGGCTGCGCCCGGGCACGCCGGACCCGGTCGGCGCGCCGCGGGTCGGCCTGTGGGCCCGCTTGCCGTGGGACGTGCTCGTCACGCGCGGAGTGCGAGGCGAGGTGCCGGGCGATGCGACGGTCCGCGCGGCGGACCTGCTGGCGCGGCTGGCCGGGGACGTGGCCGACCTTCCGCCACGGCGGGACGCGGAATGGCGCTGGCCGCTGCCGCCGGGCGCCGGCCGCGCCGTGGAGTCCGTCGCCGCGGCCGAGTTGCGCAGGGTCGCGGCCGCCGCAGCGGGCACCCTTCGCGAGGCGGCGTCGAGTGGTATCGGTGGCCGGTCTGTGGGCGAGCGGGCGGTGCGCGACGCGCTGCTCGACCACGTGGCGATCGTCGTCACGGCCGACACCGGTGAGCGGGTCGAGGTCGCCCAGCGGCTCGTGCAGGCGGTCGTGCAGATGGGCTTCCTCGGCGCAGCGGAGTCGACCGCGTCGGGTGAGTCCCCCGCGGCGCTGGCGCAAGTCCGACTTGCCGGTCGTTGGGTGGGGATAGCGGCCCCATACGGCACCGCGTGGTCTCGATCGCCCGGCGAGCTCGCGGTCCGTCCCGTCGCGGATCGTACGAACGGCTGATCGTGCGTAGCCCATCCGGGTTGGGGGAGCCAATGGGGGGATGCCTTCGGCCGGCTGTCCGGGTACCGTCTGGCGTCGGGTCCCACGCAACGTAGGCGTTTGGATCCTCTGGGGAGCGAGGTGCACGATATGCCGTGGTGGTCGTGGCGCCCCGGCCAGTCCGGAGGCGGTGAACCGGAGACACAGAGCGACATCGAGGAGCGCGTCGTCCGGGTCAGCCTGCCGGCACCCAGAAAGCCGGAACCACCGGCGGCCTCGGACGTGTCCACGATCGGTTCGCTCGACGCGACCGTGACGCCGGTGACCCTCGACCGGGTCGGCGAGGCGCTCGACCTGCTCGACGTGCGGTACCTGGCCGACGGCGATGGCAGCCTGCTCGCGATGTGGGAGCGGCACGCCGTGCTCTTCGCGCTGGAGGGTCCGGACGACGAGATCCTCGTGATGCGCGCCCGACCACACTCGACGGTGCCGCCGGACAGGGCGGATCACGCGTACCGGACCGTCAATGAGTGGAACCACACCCGGCGGTTCTGCAAGGCGTACGTGGGCGACCCCACCGAGCGCGGCCAGCTGCCCATCTACGCCGAGGTGCAGGTGCCTCTCAGGTCGGGCGCGCACGACGCGCTGCTGGTGGAGCTGCTCGACTGCGGGGCGGCGGTGGCCAGCACGTTCGTCGACTGGCTGCACGACGAGGGCGCGCTGCTGTAGCGATCGCCCTACGCGGGCGTGCTGGGCGAGTCGAGCCAGCGATTGACGATCGGGGTCAGGTCCTGCCCGGTGTACGCGTTGAGCCAGGCCGTGAACGACGCGCGGTCCTGATTGGTGTGCTGGTGGTGCTGCGCCCAGTCGTGCAGCATCGCGAAGAACGCCGGATCGCCGAGCCGGTGGCGGATCTCGTGGAGCATCAGCGCCGGGCCGACGTAGACGTTGCGGGCGGCGAAGTGGTCCGGCCGGTAGTGCCCCGGCGGGCCGGCCGCGTGCCGCGCAGTCCGGTCCAACGCCCTCCACTCCCGGATCGTCTCGGCCTCGTCCCCGCCCAGCTTCTCGACGGTGTACACCATCTGCAGGTAGAGCGCGAAGCCCTCGTTGAGCCACACGTCCGCCCAGGTGCGCGGGGTCACCGAGTCACCGAACCAGTGGTGGGCGTACTCGTGCACGAGCACCGGTGCGGCGCTCGGCCCGGTCAGCGGGCCGAGCGTGACCATCGTCTGGGTCTCCATCCCGGAGCGGCCCTGTACGACGACGACGCCGGCGGAGTCGAACGGGTACGGGCCGAGCAGCCGCTCGAGCCAGGCCAGCATCGCGGGCGACTGGCGCAGCGTCGGCATCATGTCGTCCCAGTCCGCCGGGCGCACCCAGTAGGAGACCGGCAGCCCGTGCGGGCCCCGGTCGTCGTGCCGCTGGAACCGGTCGACGGCGAACGCGACCAGGTAGGTAGCCATCGGCGCCTCGTCGTGGTAGCGATTCGTGACCGAGTGGTCCGTCGCCTGCGTCCCCACCAGCCCGCCCGACGCGACGCCGGCCCAGCCGGTGGGCGCGGTGATGGCGATGTCGTACCGGGCCTCGTCCGACGGCTGGTCGTTGCATGGGAACCAGGTGAACGCGCCGTACGGCTCCTGCATGGCATAGATCGCGCCGTCCCCGGCGATCTGCGCCCCGATGACCGCCACGTCGGCGCGGTCGCCCGGGAAGGCGACCGGACGCGGCCGGCCGTGGTAGCGGATGGTGGCTCGCAGCTCGCCGTTCCGCGGGATCCGCGTGCCCGTCGGCAGAACGAGGTCGCCCGCGCGCCGTCCGGCGCGAACCGCGATTCCGTCGATCGTCGCGGAGTCGACGGTCAGCGCGTCGCTGAAGTCGAGCGCCACCTCGGTCAGGTCGGTCGTCGCCCGAATGGTCAGCGTGGCGGTGCCGCTCAGGGTGCGGCCGCCCGGGTTCCAGGCCAGGGCCAGGTCGTAGTGGCGGACATCGATCTTCGGGTTGCCGTAGTCCGGGTAGACCGGGTCGGCCACCGGTGCCGACGTGCCGTCCGGCGTTCCGCTCCCGGCCGCCGTGGGCGCCTGGGTGGGCAGCGGCGTGCTCGCGGTGCCGGGGGAAGGCCCGCCCACCGTGCAGCCGGCCGATGCGAGGCAGAGGGCGAGGCACGGGCCGAGGATCCGGGCGGGGGTGGGCGCGGCGCCGCGGGTGCGCGTCATGCGCCGACGCTAACGGTGCGCGTGTTGCGTCCAGGTCACGCTTCGCACCCGACTCCGTCAGCGCGCCGGGTCGTCCGAGGAGTCGAAGGTGTTGACCATGAACAAGGCAGCCCGCTCGAGATACTCCCAGAGCGTCCTGTCCTGCTCCGGCGGGAGTCCCAGACCGTCCATCGCGCGGCGCATCTGGCGCAGCCACGCGTCCCGCTCGGCGGGCCCGACCCGGAACCGCGCGTGCCTCATCCTGAGCCGCGGGTGCCCACGCTGCTGCGAGTACGTCGATGGCCCGCCCCAGTACTGCATCAGGAACAGCGTCAGCCGCTCGCGGGCGGGGCCCAGATCCTCGTCGGGGTACACCGGCCGCAGCACCGGGTCGGTGGCGACGCCGGCGTAGAACTCGTCCACGAGCTTGCGGAACGTCGGCTCGCCTCCGACGGCGTCGTAGAAGGTCTGGCTCGCGGTCACCGCTCTATCGTGCCAGGCGCCGACGCGTGACCGGCGTCACGTCGCGCCCCCCGTGCCCGGCTCGCCCTGGCCGGGCTGCGGCGCCGCCGGGCGCGGGTACATGCGCGCCGCGGTGATCTGCGCGGCGATGCCGGAGCTCTCCAACGCCTCGGTCAGCCGGCGGCGCATCTCGCGACCCGCGCGGAACTGCGAATCCGCGGAGGTCTTGGCGATCGTCCGCACGACCGCCCCGTCCGCCGTGATCTGCTCCACGCCGAGTACCTCGGGCGGCTCGAGAAAGTCGTCGCTGTACTCCGGGTCCTCGGCGAGCGCGGCGGCCGCCCGGCGCAGCACGCCGGTGGCCTCCTCGAGGCCGGCGAACCCGATCGGAATGTCCACCATGACGACGGCCCAGCCCTGGCTCTTGTTGCCGACGCGCACGATCTCGCCGTTGCGGATGTACCAGAGAACGCCCCGCGCGTCGCGGAGAGTCGTGGTGCGCAGGCCGACCGCCTCGACCACGCCGGTCGCCTCGCCGACATCGACCGTGTCGCCGACGCCGTACTGGTCTTCGAGGAGCATGAAGAGCCCGGCGAGCAGGTCCTTGACGAGCGACTGGGCACCGAAGCCGAGCGCGATCCCGGCGATACCCGCGCTGGCGAGCAGCGGGGCCAGGTCGAACCCGAGCTCGCTGAGGATCAACAACAGAGCCACCGAGAACACGATCACCGTCACGGAGCTGCGCAGCACCGACCCGATCGCCTCGGCCCGCTGCCGGCGTCGCTCCGGGAATACGGTCGTAGCCTGTTGCACGGCGGACGGCAGCCGCTCGCGCAGCGGCCTGAGGATCGTCGGCACCGCACCGCTGGCCGTCGTGCGGACGAGCCGGCTGATCGTCCGGTGCAGCAGATAGCGGATGAGCAGCGCCATCAAGATGATCAAGACGATCCGTGCCGGCTTGACCAGGAACACGTAGCTGCTCTCCGCGAACCATACGGATCCCGTCAGGTCGTACGCCCCGCGGCAAACCGGGTCGTCCAGGCAGCTCGGCGTCGGGGACGGATCGGCGGCGGGCAGGGTGGCGAGGGCGGCGGTCAGGCTCGGGGACATCACCGTTGTTTCGTACCGCATTGCGGTCCGCCCGCCTCGGCCACCCCCTTGGCCTGGCCGGACGGAACCGCCCACCCGTTCGCCCGATGCCGAACCTTCATACGTCGGCGGCCCATAGGGCGTGCAATTCGCTCATCTATCGGGGACTATTGGCCCACGGGCGCCGGTGATCCGGACGGCGCCGGACGCGTCCGACCTCGTCGGCCGCGACGGCCCTGAAGCGCGACGGGAGCGGCACGAACGGCGAGAGGTGAGCGCGATGCCTGACATACGACCCACAGCGGGCTCATCCGCGTTGGTCCTCAATGCGACGTACGAGCCGCTGTGTGTCGTGTCGGTGCGTCGAGCCGCAATCCTCGTCCTCTCCGCAAAGGCGATCTGCGTCGCCGATGGCGACGGCATCCTGCACAGTGCCCGGCACCAGCTGCCGGTGCCGAGCGTGGTCCGGCTGACCCGGTTCGTCCGGGTGCCGTACCGCGTCCACGTCGGTCTGTCCCGCCGGGCGATCTTTGCCCGGGACGGCTGGCGGTGCCAGTACTGCAAGGCGCCGGCCGAGACGATCGACCACGTCCTGCCGCGCAGCCGTGGCGGCCGGCACGCCTGGGAGAACGTCGTGGCCGCCTGCGCCCGGTGCAACCACACCAAAGGAGACCGGACGCCAGCGGAACTCGGCTGGCGGCTCCACGCCATGCCCGCCGCGCCCAGGGGCGCGGCGTGGCGCGTGTTGGGGCACCGTACGCCCGATCCGCGCTGGGTGGACTGGCTCGACCTGCCGGTCGCGGCCTGACCGACCCCGCAAGCGTTCGGCCCCGGCTGATGGCCCTACCTGTGCAAGGTCGCGAAGATCATGGGGCTCAGCTCCGGTACGCGCGGACCAAGGAGGCGAAGACCACGACGTTGTCCGCGTACCCGAGTTCGCCGCCCGCCCACGGGCCGCCGCAGGTGATCAAGCGCAGCCCCGGCCGGGTGAAGTCGCCGTACACCCGGTCCGCGGGCAGCCTCGCCTTGCCGTACGTCTCCACCGTGCTGACGGTGAACACGGCGACGCGCCGGTCCCGTCGGGTGACCTCGATCCGGGCCCCCGGCCGCAGCCCGGCCAGATCGTGAAAGACCGCCGGGCCGGTCCGCGTATCCACGTGGCCGACGATCACGGCCGGTCCGAACTGGCCGGGCGTGGGGCCGTCCCGATACCACGCGGTTTCGTTGGCGCGGCCGAGCTCCGGCGCGGCGATCGACCCGTCGGCGGCCAGCCCAACCGCTCGCACGGGCGCACGCACGCCGATGGACGGTATCGCGATGCGGATGGGCCGGCTCGACTCCAGCACCGGAAACTCGCGCGGCGGTGCCTCCGTGCCCCGGAACAGCCACTGGGGCAGCCGGACCGCACCGGTCGCCTGCCCAAGACCCACGCCCGTGCAGAAGGCGCCGACGAGGGTGACCACGGCGGCCAGCCGTCCCAGCGTGGCGCGGCGCCGGCCGGGGGCCGCCCGACGCGGGCGCCGGCCGGAGGTGGCCGGGTGCGTTCGGCGTGTGAGCACGGTCGCGCGTTCGGTCAGGCGAGCTGACCCGCCCGCCGCCGGCGACGGGCGACGATGCCCAGCCCGACGCCGATGCCGATAGTGGCCAGCCCACCAATGATCATCACTGCGCCGCCCAGGCCGTCGCCGGCCGCGCCGTGGCGGGCCGTGCCGCCGCCGCCCGTGTTGGGCCCCAGCGTCGGCCGGTCCATCGACAGCACCTCCAGTTTCGTGCTGGCCGTCTTGCCGTTCGGGCACCTAAGGCGGACCGTGTAGTCGCGCGGTCTCGTGTCCGAGGGGATCACGACGTCGGCGCTGAGTACGGCGCCGTCGGGGACCAGCGTCACGCGATCGAACGCCTCGGATGTGACGACCGCGGACTCCACCGTCTCCCCGCAGCCCGCCCGGATGCTGATCTGGAAGCCCGCGTCGATCGTGTTCGGGCTGACCTCCACGAAGACGTCGACCGCCTGCGCGGGGGCGGCCGCGCACATCACGATGCCGACGGCGAGGGTGATCGAGGCGATCGCGGCCGCGGCCCTCGCGGCATGAACGGCGCCCATGCGCGTCCCCTTCCCCGAGCGACCACTCGAGGAGATCTTCTCACTGGCTGGGCGATTTAGCTGGCAAAATCCGGGCAAATACCCCTGCTGACTCGGCGCGGGGGGCGGCCCCCGATTC
This sequence comes from Micromonosporaceae bacterium, assembly GCA_036506795.1. Lineage (GTDB taxonomy): Bacteria > Actinomycetota > Actinomycetes > Mycobacteriales > Micromonosporaceae > DASXRC01. Next base: position 8,688 of record DASXRC010000013.1, on the reverse strand, counting down.
AGGTCACCCGCGACCGTTCCGCCGGGAACTCCGCGTACGCCCCGGACGCCATGATCTCGGTCAACCGCCGGAATGCCTCGTGGACGTCGACGAACCGGGTATACAGCGGCGCCAGGCCGACGCGGAGCCGGTCCGGCGTACGGAAGTCGGGGATCACCCCGGCCGCCTTCCAGGCCTGGCACAGCTGCCAGGCCCGCGGGTGGTGCAGGGTCACGTGCGCCCCACGACGGGCATTGTCGCGGGGGGAGGCCAGCGCCAGCCCGTGCGGCGCGAGCCAGGAGTCGAACACCTCGATTGCGTACGCCCCGAGCGCCGCTCCCTTCGCCGCGATGGCCTCGATGCCCGCCGCCGCGGTCAGCCGGGCGCCCTCCAGCGCGGCGTACCCGCCGAGCACCGGTGGCGTACCGACCACGAACCGGTCGACCGTCTCCACCGGGTCGTAGCCGCTCGCCATCGCGAACTGGTCCCGCTGCCCGAACCAGCCCCAGATCGGCTGGCGCAGCTCGGCCTGTAGGTCGTTCCGCACGTAGAGGAAGGCCGGGGCGCCGGGCCCGGCGTTGAGGTGCTTGTAGGTGCAGCCGATCGCGAGATCCGCGCCGGCGGCGCGCAGTGGCACCGGCACCGCCCCGGCGGAATGACACAGGTCCCACAGCACGAGTGAACCAGCGTCGTGCGCGGCCGCCGTGATCGCCGGCAGGTCCGCGATCGCGCCCGAGCGGTACGCCACATGGGACAGCGACACGAGCGCGACGTCGGAGTCGAGCGCGTCGCGGACCGCATCGAGGGAGACGCCGAGGTCGATGTCGGTCTTGACCACGCGCAGTGTCATGCCCCGCGCGGCGGCCAGCCCCTGCAGCACGTACTGATCGGTCGGGAAGTTGTCGTCGTCCGTCACGATGACCGAGCGGCCGGGCCGCGCATCGCAGGCCGCGGACGCGAGCTTGTATAGGTTCACGCTGGTCGAGTCGGAGAGCACGACCTCGCCCGGCAACGCATCGAGTACGCCGGTCGCAAGCACGTCGCCGGCCTCGCGGGCCAGGGTGATCCAGCGGTCCCAGCCGCGGATCAGATCCTCGCCCCACTCGACCTCGACCGCGTGCCGCAGCCGGTCCCGCGTGGCCACCGGCAGCCGGCCGAGCGAGTTGCCGTCGAGGTAGATCAGGCCCGGGTCGGCGATGACGAACCGGTCCCGGAACTCGGCCAGCGGATCGGCCGCGTCGAGTTCCCGAGCCCGCGTGTGGAGGTCAACGCTCATGCCCAAAGACGCTAACCTTCGCGGCATGGCCGACCTACACGACCTCACCGCGGTGGAACAGGCCACTGCGGTACGCCACGGCGAGGTGAGCGCCATCGAGCTCGTCGAGCACTACCTGGCCAGGATCGAGGCCCACGGGCGTACCGTCGGCGCGTTCATCACCGTCACCGCCGACGCGGCCCGCGCCCAGGCGAAGGCGGTGGACGCCGCCCGCGCGGCGGAGCCGGAGGGCCTCCCACCACTCGCCGGCGTCCCGACCGCGATCAAAGACCTCACGATGACGGCCGGGGTGCGAACGACGTTTGGCTCGGCGGCGTTCTCCGACTTCGTGCCCGAGGTCGATGCGGACGTCGTCGGGCTGCTGCGCGCGGCCGGCACGATCAGCCTGGGTAAGACGACGACCTCCGAGCTGGGTTGTTCGCTGTACTCCGAAGGCGCCGTCGCGCTGCCCGCGCGCAACCCGTGGGGGCTCGAGTTCACGGCCGGCGGGTCGAGTGGGGGCGCCGCCGCGGCGGTCGCCGCCGGGTTGGTCCCGGTCGCGCAGGGTTCGGACGGTGGCGGCTCGCTGCGCATCCCGGCCGCCATCTGTGGGCTCGTTGGATACAAGCCGAGCCGCGGCCTCGTCTCCGGCGGTCCGCTCGGCTTCGGCGCGTTCGGGCTGCCGACGAACGGTCCGATCGCGCGGACCGTCGCCGACGCCGCGGCCCTGCTGGACGCCATGGCGGTGCCGGTGCCCGGCGAGCCGTACCCCTTCCCCCCGGTGCCGGCGGACGGCTTCCTCGCGGCGGCCCGGCGGGCCGAGCCCGGACGGCTGCGGGTCGGCCGGTTCACCACACCCATGCTCGCGGAGGTCTCGGTCGACCCGGCGTGCCTGGCCGCTGTCGACACCATGGCCGCCGCGCTGGCCGGCGCCGGGCACGACGTGGTCGAGGCGCCGGCGCCGTTCGGCCCCGAGCACACCCCGATGTTCGAGACGCTCTGGTACGCGCTGGCGCTGTCGCCGGTTCCGCCGGAGCGCGAGGAGGAACTGCTGCCGCTGACGCGCTGGCTACGCGAGCGGGGTGCGGCGATCGGCGCCGTCGGGCTGATGAACGCGCTCACCGGGCTGCAGGTGGCCGTACGGGAGGCGCTGCGCGCCCTGCTGCGCTTCGACCTCCTGCTGTCGCCCACGCTGGCCGCGCCACAGGCCGCGGTCGGCTGGTTCACCGCGACCGGACATCCCGCCGAGGACTTCGAGCGGCAGAAGCGTTTCTCGCCGTACTGCGCGTACTACAACGTGACCGGGCAGCCGGCGGTCTCGCTGCCGGTCGGCTCGACCTCGGACGGGATGCCCGTCGGAGCGATGCTCGTGGGCCGGCTCGGCGAGGACGAAACCGTGCTCGCCGCGGCCGCTCAGCTCGAGCAGGGCATGGCGTGGCACGAGCGGCACCCGGCGATCTGGCGGGCCGCGCATTCCGCTACCGTGAACGGCGTCTGACTTGGTTGGGGGCTGGAGTGTCAGTACTCGAGACTGTGGGCACCTTCGTCGGCATACCGCTCCTCATCGTGGCCGTCTTCGGTGGCCTGGCGTACGCGAGCGGCGGCCGCGCGCAGAGCAAGCGGTACCGGCCCGGCCGGCCGTTCGAGTTCACGCCCGTCTGGTTCCTGTCCTCGCCGGAGCGCCTGCACCCGGACGGCGCGCAGGCGCTGACCGGGGGCGAGCAGCGCCCGGCGCTGGCGGACGAGCCCGCGCAGGGCGCCGGGTCGCAGGACGTGACACGGCAGGGTGTGGCGACACCGCTGGGTGCGACTGGAGGCGCAAGTGACCGTTGGTGACCAGACCCGCAGCCTGACGGCCCGACCGGAGGTGCTCGACGGCCCGTTCACCACCCGGCAGCTGCTCCGCATCGATGAGGCGCTGCGGCTAGCCGACTCCACCACGGGCCTCACGTTCAGCGTGTACGTCGGCGACCTCGACGAGCCGGTCCGACAGCACGCCGAGAAGCTGCACGCGCAGCTGCCCGATCCGAGTCACTCGGTGCTCGTCGCCGTCTCGCCGAACCAGCGCCTGCTGGAGATCGTCACCGGAGCGGAGGCGCGCAAGCGCATCCCGGACCGCGACGCCAAGCTCGCCGCGTTGTCCATGGCGGCGTCCTTCGGTGGCGGCGACCTGGGGGGCGGCATCGTGAGCGGCCTCGACCAGCTGGCCTCCCACGCCGGCCGGAGTTAGCCCCCGCGCGCTCACGCTCTCGCTTTCGCTCTTTTCGTCGATTATGGTCTTATCGTCGTGAGTCGATCGCGCGGGCACGACAACAGCGCCATGATCGGCGCGGAAGTCCATGATCGGCGAAGGCTCAGCCGTGCAGCCAGGACGCCGGTGCGAGCTGGACGGCGTACGGCAGCTCGGCGAGGTGCGTCTCACCGGTGCTCACCGAGCGGTGCAGGTGGTAGTGACCGGCCGCGGCGCGCGTGTAGAGGTGGGCGATCGGGCCGTTAGCGGTCCGTTCGATGCGCCAGAACGACTCGATACCCGCCTCGGCGTACAACCCGGGCTTGACGCACCGGTCCCAGCGCCGGCTCGGGTGCGACTCGACCTCGACGACGAGCGCCACGTCCTCGGTGTCCGTCCACGTGCGGTCGGCCGGGGCGCCTGGGCGCAGGACGGCCACGTCTGCGACAAGGTTGCTGTCCCCGTTGTCGTCGCCGACGCGCAGCCCGACGTCGGGCACGACCTGCCAGTCGGGGGGCGCCGTCGCGCGCAGCACGGTGGCGACCTCGTCGCAGAGCATCTCGTGGCCATCGTCGACTGGCGGGGTCACCACGAGCGCTCCGTCGACGATCTCGTACCGGTGACCGTTGACCGGCAGCCCGGTCAGGTTGCGCTCGGTCCACGGTCCGTCCGGGACCGGCGCCAGCCGCGCCTTCTGGTCCACCGCCCCAGCCTACCGGTCGCGACGGATCCGCAACCGGGTCAGGCGGCGCCGTCGCGGGCCCGGGCCCAGAGCGCCCGCAGCACGCCGTCCCTGCCCTCGGCGACGAGGCGGCGCAGCGGCGCCGGCTGCCCGTCGCTGGCCAGCCACTCGTCCGTGGCCGCGACCGTTTCCGGGCTGACCTGGTACGCCGGGTACGCCAGCATCACGAACTCCTGCGCCGGCTCGCTGTCCCGCCGAGCCCAGACATCGGCAACCGCATCGAAGAACTTCGACGTGTACGGCGCCGTCAGGTCGACCTGGGCCGGGTGGCGGAAGCCCTGGAGGAGCGCGCGGTGCAGCCAGTTCGGCAGCGCCTCCTCCCCGGTCAGCCGCCGCCACACGTCGGCCTTGGCCGCGGCCGTGGGCAGCAGCGCCCGGGACACCGCCGCCTCGCGCTCGCCGCTCGCCGTGCGGTCCGCGTCCAGCTCCGCCTCGATCAGGTCGGCGTCCGCCGCCCCGTTCGCGACCAACGCCTGCAGCAGCGCCCAGCGCAGCTCGGTGTCGATCCGGAGCCCGTCCGGTACGCCGGAGCCGTCGAGCCATCCGCGGATGACGGCCAGCTCCTCCGCCCCTCGGGCGGCGGACGCGAACGTCCGGGCCCACGCGAGCTGGAAACCGCTGCCCGGCTCCGCCGCGGCGACCGTACGGCGGGCGGTCTCGGCGAGGCTACGCCAGCCGGTCGGTGCCCAGGCGGGATCGGCGTAGAACGACAACGCGCCCTGCACCTGGCGCAGCGTTGCGGTCACGAGGTTGATATCACGCTCCGCGGGGAGCCCGCCCAGCGCCAGCTCGACGTAGTCCCGGGCGGACATCTCCGCGTCGCGGACCATGTCCCAGGCCGCCGCCCAGCACAGCGCGCGGGCGAGCGACGAATCGAAGCCGGACACGTGCCCGACCACGGTCGCCAGCGACCGCTCGTCCAGGCGCAGCTTGGCGTACGTGAGATCGTCGTCGTTGAGCAGCAGCACGTCCGGCACGACCACGCCGACGAGCTGCGGCAGCTCGGTCCGCTCGCCGCTGACGTCGACGTCGATGCGCTCCCGCCGCACCAGCCGGTCACCGACCAGGTCGTACAGGCCGATCCCGATCCGGTGCGTACGCAGCACCGGATACTCGGCTGGCGCCTCCTGCACAACCGCCACACCGGTATACGTCCCGCCGGACCCGATCGACACGTCCGGCCGCAGGGTATTGACCTGCGCGGTCTCCAGCCACTGCGCAGCGAACTTGCGCAGCTCTCGACCGGAGGCGGCCTCCAGCTCGGAGAGCAGGTCGTCGAACGTCGCGTTTCCCCAGGCGTGCTTGCCGAAGTACGTGCGCAGCCCGGCCAGGAACGAGTCCTGCCCGACGTACGCCACGAGCTGCTTGATGACGCTGGCGCCCTTGGCGTACGTGATGCCGTCGAAGTTCACCTCGACCGCGTTCACGTCCGGCATCTCGCAGTACACCGGGTGGGTAGAGGAGAGCTGGTCCTGCCGGTAGCCCCAGTTCTTGCGGACCGACAGGAACGTCGTCCAGGCGTCGGTGAACCGGGTGGCGTTGGTGTTGCACCAATGGCTGGCCCACTCGGCGAACGACTCGTTCAACCACAGGTCGTTCCACCAGCGCATCGTCACCAGGTCGCCGAACCACATGTGCGCGAGCTCGTGCAGGATCGTGTTGGCCCGCTGCTCGTACTCGAAGTCCGTCACCTGCGAGCGGAAGATGTAGTGCGCCTCGGCGTTCACGACGCAGCCGAAGTTCTCCATCGCGCCCGCGTTGAACTCGGGCACCCAGACCTGGTCGTACTTCGGCAGCGGGTATCGGACGCCGAACTGCTTGTGGAAGTAGTCGAACCCCTGGCTAGTGATCAGGAAGATGTCGTCGGCGTCGAGATACTGGGCCATACTGCGCCGGCAGTACACCCCGAGGTCCACCCCGTCGTGGGTGGTACGCACCTCGTGGTACGGCCCCGCGCAGATCGCCGTGATGTACGTGCTCATCCGCACCGACGGTTCGAAGTGGACGGTCTTCGCGGCCGCCTCCGCCGGTTCCTCGCCGGCGACCGGCATGTTCGAAACCGCGAGCCAGTGCTGCGGGATCGTGACGTGCCAGGAGTAGACGCTCTTGAGGTCGGGCTGGTCGAAGCAGGCGAAGACCCGCTGGGCGTCCGCAGTTTCGAACTGGCTGTAGAGGTAGACCTCCTTGTCCACCGGGTCCACGCTGCGATGCAGCCCCTGGCCGCTCTCCGAGTACGGGAAGTCGGCGTCGACCACCAGGGTGTTCTCGGCGGCCAGACCGGTGAGAACCAGTCCCCGCTCGGCGGACCAGGCCGAGGTGTCGACCGCCGCTCCGTTCAGCGTGGCCGAGCGGATCCGCTCCGCCGCCACCTCGATGAAGGTTGTGGCGCCGACGTCCGCGCTCCGGAACTGGATCGATGTCGTGGATCGGAACGTCCGCTCGCCCGCGCCGCCGACGCCGTCGGTAAGGTCCAGCGCGACGTCGTACGCGGTGACGTCGAGCAGGCGCGCCCGCTCGGCGGCCTCGACCTGCGTCAGGTTGCGGACTCCGGCCACGTGTGTCTCCATCCAGATCTCTGCCCGCCGTCGCCATCGACGGGCTAGGGAGGTCGCCCACCCCCGGCGCGACGACCTGCTGCGAGTCTTCCACGTCAACGCCACGCGTCGGGGCGTGGCCCGGTTCACCTTGCCCGATGGCCGACCTACGGCGTTTCCTGGGTAAGGAGTGGGAAACGGACCGATACGGAGGCGCGGTGGACCGCACGACCGTTGACATGTGGTTCGACCCGATCTGCCCGTGGGCATGGATAACGTCCCGGTGGCTGCTCGACGTCGAGCGCGTACGCCCCGTGGAGGTCCGCTTCCACGTGATGAGCCTGAGCGTCCTCAATCAGGGCCGTGAACTGTCCGAGAAGTACCAGGCGCGGATGGACCGGGGCTGGGCACCCGTTCGCGTGTGCATCGCCGCGGAGCAGAAGTACGGCGACGCCGTGCTGCGCGACCTGTACACCGCGCTCGGCACCCGGATTCACCCGGGCCGGCAGGAGCTCGGCCCCGAGCTGTACGCCGCGGCGCTCGCCGACGCCGGCCTGGACCCGGCCCTCGCCGCGGCCGCCGACTCCACCGAGTATGACGCCGCGCTGCGGGCCAGCCACGACGCCGGCATGCGGCCCGTCGGCACCGACGTCGGTACGCCGGTGATCCACACCGTCGGCCCGGCCGGCCAGCCGGTCGCGTTCTTCGGACCGGTCGTCACCCCGGCGCCGACGGGCGAGGCGGCCGGCCGGCTCTGGGATGGCGTGCTCCTCGTCGCGGGTACGCCCGGCTTCTACGAGATCAAGCGGTCGAGGGAGCTCGGGCCGATCTTCTGACGCGACGGGTAGCGTCTCCACGCATGACGCTCGTGCACCCGATCGCCCGGGCCTGGATCACCACCGGCGGCACCGGCGCCCAGAATTACGACGAATTCGCCGACGAGGCCGAGATCACCGAGATCATCGCGGCGAACGCGCACAGCGCGCTCGCGATCGAGATGCCGCACCGCGCGCCCGAGTCGCTGGGCCGCTCCTTCCGGGAGGCGCTACCCGCCGCGGCGAGCCGGCTCGCGGAGCGGAAGGCGGATGGCAGCTTCACGCCCGCCGAGGACGTCGTCGTGCTCTACCGGATCTCGGAGCCGGCCGCGGACGCCCCGGCGTACGGCCTGTTCTGCCTCGTCGACACCGACCAGATCTCGAGCAGCGCCGACGAGCCGGGCCTGGTCATCCGCAATGAGGACGTGTTCATCGAGAAGGTCCGGGAACGGGTGGCGCTGGCCGAGGCGACCGGGCACCTGCTCTCGCCCGTCCTGCTGCTGCAGCCCGCGCGCGGCGATCAGCTGCAGGCGGCGCTCGCCGCGGCCTGCGACGCCGCCGGCCCGCCCACCGCGACCGACGTTGACCAGGCGGGGCGGACGCACGCGATCTGGCCGGTGCCGCGGGGCCCCGGACAGGACGAGCTGCGGGCGCTGGCCGGCGGTGGCGAGCTGGTCGTCGCCGACGGGAACCACCGCAGCCTGGCCGCGCAGCTCGGCGGCCTGCCGCGGTTCCTCGCCGTGGTCACCGCGCCCGGCTCGGTGGCGATCGCGCCGTACAACCGGCTGGTCAGCGAGCTGCCCGCCGCGCCGGACGAGCTCACCGCGCGGCTGCGGGCCGCGGGCGCCGGGGTCGACCGGGTCGCCGGACCCCCGGCCGTGCCGAGTTCCGGTGGGGGCGTCCAGCTGTACGCCGAGGGCGAGACCTGGGCAGTCACGCTGCCGCCGACGCCCGGCGCCAGCGTCGTCGACAACCTCGACCATGCGCTCGTTGAGCGGGTCCTGCTGCGCGAGGCGCTCGGCCTGGACCCGGGCGACAAGCGGGTCACCTGCGTCGGCGGCGACTACCCGGCGGACTGGCTGCGCGCCGAGGTCGACGCCGGCCGCGCCGAGCTCGCGATCCTCATTGCACCG
>DASXRC010000012.1:0-15479 GCA_036506795.1 Micromonosporaceae bacterium | reverse complement strand
CATCCGCAGCTGATCAGGACCGTCCGCGGCGCCGGGTACAAGCTCATGGCCGAGTGAGGCGACGCGAGTGGCCCGCCGTGCCGTCCCGCCCGGGCGCCTCCGTCGCCGGTTGACCATCGCCTTCGTACTGGTCGCGGGCGTCTCGGCGGCCGCACTGGCGCTCGGCTCGTACCTCATGGTGCGCCAGGCGCGGTTCGACGACTCTCTCCAACAGGCCGAGCTCGGCGCGCGTGAGGCCCTCGTCTTCGCCCAGGACGAGCTCCAGGGCAAGCAACTCGACGCCAACAGCATGGACAGTCTGCGGCTGGCCTTCGAGCGGATAGGACGCCACGTGCTGCTCGTGCCGGCCGCAGCGGTCGTGCCGCCGGGCTCCGACTCCAACGCCATTCCAGGCACGCGGGTCCGTGCGGATGCGGCCGCAGGTCGGCTCGCCTACCAGCGGATTGTCGACCCCGCTTCGGGGCAGCATTTGCTGGTCGTGGGGGGCCGCATCCCCGGCTCCGCGGACGAGCTTTACGTGGTGCGTGTCGAGGACGGGATCCATCGAGACCTCGGTCAGTTGCGTTTCGCGCTGCTGGCCGGCGGGTTCCTGGTGGTCGTCCTCGCCGCGTTGGTTGGCCGGGTCCTCGCGCGCCGCACGCTCGAACCCGTGGGACGGGCAAGCGCGGCAGCGCGGGCGGTCGCCGAGGGACTGCTGGCTACCCGGCTGCCGGTGGAGGGGCGCGACGAGTTCGGGGCGTGGGCCCTGTCATTCAACCGGATGGCCGATGCGCTCGAGGCGAAGATCCTCGCGCTGTCGGAGGCGCACGCTCGCGAGCGACGGTTCACCGCCGACGTCGCCCATGAGTTGCGAACGCCGGTCACCGCCCTGGTCGCGGAAGCGTCGCTGTTGCGCGAGCACCTCCACGCCATGCCGGCTCAAGCCCGCCGTCCAGCCCAGTTGCTCGTTGGCGACGTGGTGCGGCTTCGCCGCCTCGTCGAGGAGCTGATGGAGCTGTCCCGCCTCGACGCCGGGCAGGAAGAGGTATCCGTCCGTCCCGTGGACATCGCCGCGGTCGCGCGGGCGATCATCGATACGCGTGGCTGGCATGACCGAGTCGAATTGATCGGCGAGCCGGTGATGGTCACCACCGACCCCCGGCGGCTGGAGCGCATCCTTGCCAACCTCGTCGCCAACGCGGTCGAGCACGGCGGTCGCGCGGTCCGGGTTGTGGTCTCCGCCGAGACGGCAGGTGTGCTGGTACGGGTCAACGACCGCGGCGCCGGCATCCCACCCGAACACCTCGCCCGGCTCTTCGACCGGTTCTACAAGGCCGATCCCGCCCGGTCCGGTGCCGGTAGCGGGCTGGGGCTGGCCATCGCGCGGGAGAATGCCCGGCTGCTCGGAGCCGACCTGCAGCTGTGGAGCAAGGTCGGGATCGGCACCGAGGTCCGACTCACGCTACCTGTTACACGGCGGTTACCCGATGGTGAAGCCCCAGTGGGGCACGCCGACGACCGTGAGGCGCAGAACAGTATCGAGGAAGGACCGGCATGAAACGCCTCATCGTCATCCTGCTGGCCGGCACCGCGCTTCTCGCCACGGCGTGCGGCCCAGCACAGTCCGGCACACTAGGGCCCGCACCCACCGGCGCGCGGGGTATCGGGACCACGCCGGCGCCCGGCCAGTCGTCGGGCGTCGCCCCGTCGTCGGGCATCGCCTCGGCGTCCCCCGGCGCCCGGACCGAGCCACCGGCCACGATCACCATCGAGGTGTGGTTCACCCGCGGTGAACGGATCTTCCTGACCCACCGGACCCGGCCGGCGACCGTCGCAACCTCCCGGCTTGCTCTCACCGAGCTGATCGCCGGACCGTCTGGCCTGGAGACTGCGGCCGGGGTGGGCAACGCCGTTCCCTTTGACACCACCTTCACCGTCTCCGTCTCCGGCGGGGTCGCCACGGTGGGTCTGCCGGGGTGGTTTTACGACACCAGCCGGGCCAGGGCCAGGTTGCGTCAGGCCCAAGTCGTCTACACGCTGACCCAGTTCGCCACGGTTTCCCGGGTCGGCTTCCAGAAGGACGGCCAGCCCACCGCCGCGCCGGTCGGACGCGCCGACTACGCGGATCTGCTGCCCAAGATCATCGTCATCGACCCGGTCATCGGCCAGCGTGTGTCAAGCCCGGTCACCGTCGCCGGGATGGCCGAGGTGTACGAGTCGACGGTGAGCATGCGTCTCCTCGACGCGGCCGGCAAGGAGATCGTCAGCGCGTTCACCACCGCCGCCTGCGTCCCGCGCTGCGCCTTCGAGTTCTCCGGTCCGGGCCACGGCAACTTCTCGACCGCGGTCTCCTATCGGCTGAGCAGGGAACAGCCCGGCACGGTCCAGGTGTTCGAAACGAGCCCCGAGGACGGCTCTCAGCGGAACCTGGTCAACATTCCCGTGGTGCTGGCCGCGTCCGGCGGCTAACTGCCGGCACGAACTCAGACCGTCCGGTTGAGCAATGACCTCACCCCGGTCGGGCAGCTGACACGCGACCGTGACAACGCGTGGGCCGCCCGCGACGTCGTACCCACACTCACCATCCGTCCCTACAGACAGATCATTGAGGAATTGACTGACATGAAACGCCTTTACGCGCTTGCCCTACTCCTTGCCTTTCTCGTCGCCGGCTGCCGGGCAGCCGTCCAGCCCGTCGGCTCAGAACCCACCGAACCACCGACCTCGCCGGCCACATCGGCCCAATCGGCCTCCCCGCCTGCGTCGCCGACCGCCGAGGCCACGGACTGCGATGTGCCGGATGACGAGCCACGGGGATTGCTCGTGGCCATCCGCACGGAGCAGCACGCCGACCACGACCGAGTGGTGTTCCAATTCGACGGGCGCCAGGCGCCCAACGCCTTTATCAAGTACGTCGACCGGGTCACCGCGGATCCATCCGACAAACCAGTGGCGCTGCTGGGCAATGCGTATGTGAACGTAGTCTTCCAGGGCGCTCGGCTGGACACGTCGCCGCTGGAAAACGATCCAAGCCAAGCTCGGCGATACGACGGACCGACCAGGCTGACGCCACGCTCCCCGCTGCTGCAGGAGCTGGCCGTCTCCGGTGACTTCGAGGCGGTGCTCAGCTTTGGGCTGGGCCTGTCGGATGTGGCCGGGCTCAGCACGTCGATCCCCGCGAACCGTGGCTGCGTCCTCCTCGACGTGTGGCGCACATCGCCCAACACATTGCTGTGGCCGGTGACCTCGGTCGCGCAGGCGCGGGAAGTGCAGCAAGCCACAAAGGACGGACACCAGCCGTGGGCCTTGGACGCCCAACAGGTCGCCACCTCGTACACCCAGCACGTGCTGGGCTGGCCGCAGGCGAGCGTCAACAGGCTGGCCGGGCACGTGTTCCAAGCCGACGCCGGTGCCCAAGTCGCCATCATCACCTTGACCCAACCGCTCGGCCGACCGGACACCGTGTGGGCCGTTGCCAGCGTCATTCGATCAAAGATCTAAGCAATCAAAATCCAAGCAAGTCGCTGTCTTTGTTTCAACCGCGGCCGCGTCGGATCGGATTCCGCCACGGACCGCCCCAATGGAGGTGCTCAACATGCGACGTTTCGTCACGATGGTCCTGCCGGTGGTAGCGCCGGCCGGCTCCGAAGCTGCGTTGCCCACGATGCGGCACCGGCGGCGCAATCAGCTGGTCGCCGGTGGCGTCCTGACGCTGGCCCTGCTGGCCGGCACCGCGGCAGCGTACGCGGTAACCAACAACCGACATCCGGGCCAGCAGGCGAGCGGCCGGCCGACCGCGACCACACAGGCACCCGAGCCGACACCCAGTGATTCGTCGGTGCCGTCGGCGGCCGCGGACGCGCCAGATGGCCGGATCGGCTTCGCCGAGCTGAACAAGGCGACACTTCAGGTTCCGGCCTGGCCGAACGGGATGCTCGGACACTGCCCACACGGCGCGGTGAAGATGGACACCAAAGACGGTGTTGACTACACCCGACTGCGGATACTCGGGCAGCCGATCTATGTGGATGTGGACCACGACGGCGCGCTGGAGACCCTCATCAACCTCACCTGCAGTCCGCAGGGCAGCGCTCAACAGGTGCTCGCGTACGACCGGGACACCGCCGGCAGAATCCAGCTCGTAGGCAAGGTCGTCGGCACGGTCGGTCCCCGTGGCCGCCAAGGCGTCGACATCATGCAGGTGCACCGGATCGCCGCCGCGCCCGAAGGCAGGGTAAACGTCGACGTGGGCGAGTACTTCACCTGCTGCGGTGACAACCCCGACTCGTCACAGCACCAGTGGCGAACCTACGGCTGGGATGGGACGCGGTTCGTCCACGCCGGCGGCCCAACCGCGTTCGGCCCGAACCCAAAGGTGACCGACCTGGCGGTCGCCGCGTCGGACCTGATCATGGCCAAGCAGGCCGACGGCAAATGGCACGGCACCCTGACGGTGACTGTCGTCAACCGGGGCGACTACGAGGCGCCCGGGGTGCTCTTGGTGGCCCTGCCCACCGAACCGACCCCGAGCGGCATTGGATGGAGCGGGTGCGACGTCGCCAACGACGGCTTTAGCTCGTGCAAGCTCGGTGTACTGGCCGCGGGCACCTCCCGCACGGTGCGACTCGGATTCCTCGCCACCGACGACCCGGCGGGCGAGGGGCACGTCAGCGTCCACAGCGAGACCGAGAAGGGCTCGTACCCGGACTCCAACGCCGACGACAACAGAGTGCGCGTCCACATCAGGGTTTGAGAGTCTTACCTGGGCATCCTGCTGATCGCGAGAACGGTCAGTGGCCGACCGGGAGCAGGTCGAGGACCTTCGTGTGGTCCTCGACGGTGGGTCTGGTGTAGCCACGGGTGGTTTCCAGGCGGGCGTGTCCGAGCAAGTCGGCGACGACAACCAGGTCGATGCCGCCGCGAACCAGGGTTGTGGCGAATGTGTGCCGCAGGACCTGGGCGGTGATGTCGCCGTCGAGGCCGGCTGCGTTGGCGATGCGAGCGATGACGTCACGGGCGCCGCGCACGGATAGGCGACCGCCGCGGTGGTTGAGGAACAGGGCCGAGTTGGTATCGGCGCCGGTCCAGTTCGGGCGCACTTCTCGCCAGAGTTGGATGTCGGTTCCCAGCCTCGGGTGGATGGGCACGTCGCGGGTCCTGCCGCCTTGGCCGTGGATGCGTAGGACACCGCTGCGGGCGGAGGTGCGCACGTCGCCGGTGTCGAGGCGGACGGTTTCGGCGATGCGGGCGCCGGCGTAGAACGGGATGCCGGCGAGGGCCCGGTCGCGCGGTGAGGGGCAGGCCGCGACGGCGTGCAGCCATCTCAGTTGGGCGCGCTTGCCCAGGGTCCGGGGAGCCGTGGTAGGTACGTCGGTTCGCTCGGCGGCCGCCCGGGCCATACCACGGCGCGCATAGAAGTCGTCGACCGCGGCGAGGGCATTGTTGACGGTGGTCGGGGCGTACCTGGCGACGGTGAGTAGGTGGGCGCGCCACTCGCGGACTGCCCGGTCGCGGGCGACGGCGTTGACGATGGGCTCGCCGGCTACGTCGGCTGTGTGGAGCCAGGCGAGGTACTGGCGGGTTTTGGAGGCGTAGGTGCGCCGGGTTTCGGCCGACAGCGGCGCGCCGGCCAACTCGGCGGTGTACGCAGCGTGCACGCGCTCGAGTGCGACGGGCAGTGGGACGGGCTGGCGTCCGCGACGGCTGGTGCCCGGGACGGGTCGGATCGTCTCGGCAGCCGCGTCGGTACCCAGCGGTGCGTTCTCAGATGCCACGCACCAAGCATACTTCCGAGAAGACTTGTTCTCGGAAGTAGGCGGGCGTAGAGTTCGGGTATGCGGGAAGCGACGACAGCCCGCCTTGAGGCGGCCCGGCGCACCCGTTCACATAGGGGACGTCATGTCCATCCTGAATCGCACTCGTGGCAAGTCCAGTACTCCCGACGCGGCACCGGCGGCTCCGCTCGTTGACGTGCCCCACGCGGCCGACGTGCGGCCGGTACCTCGCACGCGGATGAGCATGGCCTGGGCCGGCGTGTGGATCGCGGCCATCGTGTTCATCGCGTTGATCGTGTTCATGTTGCAGAACACCCGCAGCACCGACGTTTCCTTCCTCGGGATGCACGGCGCGCTTCCCCTGGCGATGGCGCTCTTGATCGCCATGGTCGGCGGAGTCGTGCTCACGCTGGTGCTGGGCTCCGCTCGGATCGTCCAGATACGCCGCCTCGTCCGTGGACCTCGCAGATGAGACACGCTGCCACCGGGCAGCCCAAGGGAGGAGAAGGCTGTGATGTCAACTGATACCAAACGCAAGACAGTGAGCTATGGGTCTGCGACGTCGGTGCCCCGACTGGTACTACGGCCCAAGCTGTCCCGCCGCACCCTGCTCGACGGTGGCTGGTGGCCACGATCGACCGATCCGCTAGCGGAGCTGCCGGGGCTGATCCTCGCCCTCGACGATCGACGAGGCCCGGTCAGGGACCTCATCCTCGGCGGGACCGGCTGGGACAGCCGACCGCGCCGGCTGGGTGTAGCGGGCCGCGTCGTCCGGCTCGGCTGGTTCACCGCCCAACCGCTTGGCCTGCTCACCGCGATCTGCGCCAACGGCGACCGGGTCGACCTGCTCGTCGTACCCCCGCACACCGGCTCGGCGACCGCCGAGGCGGCGATGGCTATCGCGGGGGAACCCACCAACACCATCCACGCACCGGACATCCTCACCGCCGTCACCGCCCGCGGAGCAGGGCAGGCCGAGACAGCCCCGGAAGCCGCCTGGGAGTCCGAAGGCGGCCACCTCCGTGGCAGCCGCGGAAACTGATGACCAACATAGAGAGCGAGCAGCGGTGAGCATCCACGTGTCCGGGGCGGGCACGCTGCGACGAGTAGTGCTCAGTTGCGACGTACCGGGATGTCCGGTCCAGTTGGAGCCGCCAGGCGCTGAGCCGTGGCGGAGTGACTCTGATGCCCGGTCCTGGGCTCGTGAGCACGCCGTTGGGTGGACTAGCAACCCGGTCCGCGGCACCGACTACTGCCCCGAGCATGGCGAGTTCAGCACGGTTGGAGCTGCGGATGTGGCACCGCCGCGTCCAACCGCAGCGATTCGGGACCGGGCCGGTCACCCGCTGAATCGCGACGAGTATGCCGAGCGCCTGCGAGCTCGGATTACCGAAGGTGGCCGGCCGGCGGGACATCTGCCCGTGCTGACGGCCGCCCAAGCTGAGGTTGTGGCCCGGCTGCTGGACGAGCTGGCCGGCGTATACCGTGGCGAGAGCCTGGGCACGCTCGCCCGAGAGCTGGCCGTCCTGCTCGACAGTCAGGTTGACCCGCCGCCCTAACTGCCGGCCGGCTTGCCGTCGCTCTCGGCGAAGAGCCGCCAGGACGTCTGACCGGTCAGGTCGTCCATCGCACGCCGAATGCGGCGGTCCGAGACCGACTGCGGGGTTCCGAGCGCCTGGGCGAAGTAGTTGACCCGCAGCTCCTCGATCATCCAGCGGATCTCCGCCAGCTGGTCAGTCGGCGGCAGCTGGGCGCGCAGCCGCGCGTACTCCTGCTGGATCTCCTGGATCGTGAGCATCTGCTCTCGGTCACGCTGCACATTCTCGGGCAGGCGCTCCAGCCGACGCTCGATGGCGCGCAGGTAGCGGACCAGGTCCGGCAGGCGCCACCAGCCGGTGGCGGTGACGAACCCGGCGTACACGAGCCCGGACAGCTGCGACCGGACGTCGGCCAACGCCGGAGTCAGGGCGGGCGTGCGGGTGACGGCCAGCCGACGTTCCAGGTCGTACGTGATCGCGAGGATCTGCCGCACCCATTCGACGACGCCGAGCACGGTGTCGGCGAGGGAGCCACGCACCCTGTCCCGCAGCCGGCCGAAGCCATCCGCATCCCACGCCGGCCCACCCGCCTCGGCCATCAGCTTGTCCACCGCGCACGCGACGCAGTCGTCGATCAGCACGGCGGCGCTGCCGTGCGGGTTGCGGCTCAGTGCCAGCTTCGCCTCGTTGCTCAACCGCGCGTTTACGAGCTTGACCGGGGACGGCACGGTCAGCAGCAACAGGCGCCGGGTGCCCCGCCACATCGCCGCCCACTGCTCGGCCTCGGTCTCCAGCACCCGGATGGAGACGCTGTCGCCCTCGTCGATCAGCGCCGGGTGGCCGGTCACCGCATATCCGGCCCGCCGGCCGGACACCGTGCGGGGCAGCGTACCGATGTCCCAGGTCCGCAGACCGCCGCGCTCTACCCCGTGCGCGACCGCGCCGAGCGTCTCGCGCACCCGCGGCCGAAGCTGCTCGCGCAGCGCGGCGAGATCCTTTCCCTCGGCCACCGTCCGGCCCTGCTCGTCCTCCACGCGGAACGTCATCTTCAGGTGGTCGGGTACGCGATCGAGCCGCCACGAGCCGGGCGGCACCGGTACGCCCGAGAGCCGGTGCAGCTCGCGGGCGATCGCCGGCAGCAACGGACCGCGGCCCGGCTCGACGCCGGCGAGCGCGGCGCGCGCGTAGTCCGGGGCGGGCACGAGGTTGCGACGCACCGCCTTCGGGAGCGACCGCAGCAGGGCGACCACCAACTCCTCGCGCAGGCCGGGCACCTGCCACTCGAACTGTTCCGCATCGACGCGGTTGAGCAGCGGCAACGGGATGTGCACGGTCACGCCGTCGGCCTCGGTGCCCGGCTCGAACTGGTAGGTCAGCGGTAGCCGCAGATCGCCCTCTTCCCACTCGTCGGGGTAGTCGCGCGCGCTCACCGCGGCGGCCCGCTCGGTCATGAGCATGGACCTCTCGAACGTCAGCAGGTCCGGCGTCGTGGCGCGGGTGCGCTTCCACCAGGTGTCGAAGTGCCGCGCCGAGACGACCTCCCTTCCCACCCGCCGGTCGTAGAACTCGAACAGCGTCTCGTCGTCGACGAGGATGTCGCGTCGGCGTACCCGATGCTCCAGGTCCTCGACCTCGTCGAGCAGCGCCCGGTTCTCGTGGAAGAACGCGTGCCGGGTATCCCAGTCGCCCTCCACGAGCGCATGCCGGATGAACAGTTCGCGGGACAGCTCCGGGTCGATACGGCCGTAGTTGACCGCGCGCCCGGTCACGATCGGCACGCCGTAGAGCGTGACCCGCTCCTGCGCCACGACCGAACCGCGATTCTTCTCCCAGTGCGGCTCGCTGTACTGGCGCTTGACCAGGTGACCGGCGAGCGGCTCGACCCAGTCTGGCTCGATCTTGGCGACGATCCGCGCCCAGAGCCGGGCCGTCTCGACGAGCTCGGCCGCCATGACCCACCGAGGGGTACGCCGGAACAGCACCGATCCGGGGAACACGGCGAACCGGGCCCCGCGAGCGCCGAGGTAGTCGCGCTTCTCGGAGTCGAGCAGCCCGATGTGTGAGAGCAGGCCGGCGAGCAGCGCCTGGTGGACGCGCGGCGGGTCGGCCGGCACATCGTTGAGGGAGATGCCCAGCGTCCTGGTCACCTGGCGGAGCTGGGCGTACAGGTCCTGCCACTCGCGTACCCGGAGATAGTTGAGGAACTCCGCGCGACACATCCGGCGGAATGCGCTCGACGAGAGCTCGCGCTGCCGGTCCTGCAGGTAGTTCCACAGATTCAGGTACGCCAGGAAGTCCGACTCCTTGTCGGCGAAGCGCGCGTGTTGTTCGGTGGCCGCCTGCTGCCGGTCCGCCGGCCGCTCCCGTGGATCCTGAATGGACAGTCCGGCCGCTATGACTAGGACCTCGCGGACGCAGCCGTTGCGCTCGGACTCCAGGACCATGCGCGCCAGCCGTGGGTCGATGGGCAGTTGGGCGAGCCGACGGCCGAGCGCGGTGAGCCGCTTGCGCGGGTCGCTCTGGCCGAGGTCGAGCGCGCCGAGTTCGTGCAGGAGGTTCACGCCGTCGGCGATGTTGCGCCGGTCGGGTGGGTCGATGAACGGGAACGCGGCGAGGTCACCGAGCCCGAGGGCGGTCATCTGCAGGATCACCGACGCGAGGTTGGTACGCAGGATCTCCGGGTCGGTGAACTCCGGGCGCGCCTCGAAGTCCTGCTGGGAGTACAGCCGGATGCAGATGCCGTCGGAGGTACGCCCGCAGCGGCCCTTGCGCTGGTTCGCCGACGCCCGCGAGATCGGCTCGATCGGCAGTCGCTGCACCTTGAGCCGCTGGCTGTACCGGGAGATGCGGGCCGTGCCCGGGTCCACCACGTACTTGATGCCCGGCACGGTCAGCGAGGTCTCGGCCACGTTCGTCGCGAGCACCACCCGCCGGCCCGCGTGTGGCTGGAAGACCCGGTGCTGCTCGGCCACGGAGAGCCGGGCGTACAGCGGCAGGACCTCGAGGCCGGGCAGCGTCAGCCGGCGCAGAGCGTCGGCGGTGTCGCGGATCTCCCGCTCCCCGGACAGGAACACGAGGATGTCTCCCTCGGCCGATGAGCCCTCGGCGGACAGCGCCTCGACCGCGTCGGAGATCGCCTGGACCGGGTCGTGGTCGTCGTCCTCGCCGGGCCGGTAGCGCACCTCGACGGGGTAGGTCCGGCCGGATACTTCGATGATCGGCGCGTCGTTGAAATGCGCCGAGAACCGCTCGGGGTCGATCGTCGCCGACGTGATGACGACCTTCAGGTCCGGCCTGCGCGGCAGCAGTTGCTTGACGTACCCGAGGATGAAGTCGATGTTGAGGCTGCGCTCGTGCGCCTCGTCGATGATGAGCGTGTCGTACTTACGCAGCATCCGGTCGTGCTGGATCTCGGTGAGCAGGATGCCGTCGGTCATGAGCTTGACGAGCGTGTCGTCGCTCGACCGGTCGGTGAACCTGACTTGGAATCCGACCGCCGCGCCCAGCGACGTCCCCAACTCCTCGGCGATCCGATCAGCGACGGTGCGCGCCGCGAGCCGACGCGGCTGAGTGTGCCCGATCAGCCCGCGCACGCCACGGCCGAGTTCCAGACAGATCTTCGGCAGCTGGGTGGTCTTGCCGGAGCCGGTCTCCCCCGCGACGATCACCACCTGGTGGTCGCGGATCGCGGCCAGAATCTCGTCCTTCTTCTCCGAGATCGGCAGCTCGGCCGGGTAGCTCACGGCCGGCACGGCGGCCCGGCGGCCGGCCACGCGGCGCTCGGCGGCGTCGACCTCGGCGACGAGCCCGGCGAGCCGGCCGCCGCCGTCGCTCCCGCGCACCGCGTCGAGGCGCCGGCGGAGGCGGAACTCGTCTCGGAGCGTCAGCTCGGGCAGGCGGGCGCGTAAGTCGGCCGGTGTGCTCATGACGTCCGCAAGAATAGGCAGGCATGGGCGACGGTCTCGACGAATATCGGCGCAAGCGGGACGCAGCACGCACGCCGGAGCCGGTCCCGGCTCACCGCCGCCGCAGGCGCGCGGCCGGCGGCGCCACGTTCGTGATCCAACAGCACCACGCCCGCGCGCTGCACTGGGACCTGCGGCTGGAACGCGACGGCGTGCTCGTCTCCTGGGCGGTGCCGCGCGGCATCCCGAAGGACCCGCGACGAAATCACCTCGCCGTGCACACCGAGGACCATCCGATGGAGTACGCCGAGTTCTCCGGCGAGATTCCGGAGGGCGAGTACGGCGCCGGCCGCATGACCATCTTCGACCATGGCACCTACGAGGCGGAGAAGTGGCGCGACAACGAGGTGATCTTCGAGCTGCACGGCGAGCGGGTGTCCGGCCGGTACGCGCTGTTCCAGACGGACGGCAAGAACTGGATGATCCACCGGATGGACCCGCCCGAGCCGGGCTGGACGCCGATGCCGACGCTGCGGCCGATGCTCGCCACCCGGGCCGCCCGGTTGCCATCTGACGACGCGGAGTGGGGGTACGAGCTGGCGTGGTCGGGGTTGCGTGCGATGGCACAGGTGTCGGGCGGGCGGCTGGAGCTGGTCGACGGTGACGGGAAGGAGGTGACGGACACGTACCCCGAGCTGCGCGCGCTGGCCGAGTCGCTGGCGCCGACCGAGTGCCTGTTGGACGGAGTGATCGTCGCGTTCGACGCCTCCGGGCGGGTCGATGCCGAGGCGCTGCGACCCCGTGCCGCGGCGACCGGTGCCGCGGCAATCCGCCGGCTGGCGTCGCGGACGCCCGTGCAGTATCTCGTCGTGGACCTGCTCTGGCTGGATGGCACCGCCCTCGCGGACGTTCCCTATGCGGAACGCCGCGAGCGACTCGCAGCCATCCGCCTCGGCGGTCTGCACTGGCAGGCTCCGCCGCACTTCGCCGGCGGTGGGCAGTTCGCCCTGCAGACGAGCCGGGAGCAGGGCCTGGTCGGCGTGATCGCCAAACGACTGGACTCGCCGTACCGGTCGGACACGCGCAGCCGGGACTGGCT
This sequence comes from Micromonosporaceae bacterium, assembly GCA_036506795.1. Taxonomy (GTDB): domain Bacteria; phylum Actinomycetota; class Actinomycetes; order Mycobacteriales; family Micromonosporaceae; genus DASXRC01. The sequence goes on along the minus strand of DASXRC010000012.1, from coordinate 3,184 downwards.
GGAGATTCGAGCCAAGCGTCGCTGATCGCGGCGGGGCCTCCTGAGACCCGGCGCGACCAGCGCGGATATGTGTATTCGCCACCTACGAGACCTGATCCGGAAATGAATCGGCCTTAGCCGCCACGCGGCGTCCCCATGCGGCGCCCGCGCCCGATTCATATGTGAATCAGGTCTCGTAGGACCCGACAACATACCTCGGCTGTCACGCCGCCAGCAGCGCGGCGATCTCCTCCGGCGTCGGTGGGCTCGCGCCGCGATGGGTGCAGACCGCGGCCGCCGCCGCCGTGGCGTACCGGACGGCCTTCTCAATCGTCGCGGGCGTGAGCGACGGGCGGCGCCCCGCCGCGAGGACGCCGGCGTCCGCGAGCGCGGCGAGGAGGCCGGCGGTGAACGTGTCGCCCGCGCCGACCGTGTCCACCACAGTGACCCGCGGCGCGGCCACCTCGGTCCGTCCGCCGTCGTACAGCGCGGTGGCGCCTTCGGCGCCGTGGGTCACCACGACCAGGCCGGGGCCGAGGTCGCGCCACGACCCGGCCGTCGCCTCCGCCGACCGGCCCGGGTGAAGCCACGCCAGGTCCTCCGCGCTGACCTTGACCAGGTCGGCGAGCGCGACCAGCTCCTCGACGCGCGCCACCGCCGTCGCCCGCTCGCCGATGAGCGCGGGCCGGACGTTCGGGTCGTAGGAAACGGGTACGCCGCCCTCCCGCGCCGCGCGGACCAGGTTCCGTACGACGGTCCCACCCGGCTCAACGAGCGCCCCGAGCGAGCCGATGTGCAGGCAGTCGACCCCGGTCAGGCTCGGGCTGGCCGCGTAGCGCCAGCCAAAGCGGAAGTCGTACGTGGCCACTCCGACCGCGTCCAGGTGGGCGAACGCGAGACTGGTCGGGGCGTCGGCGATGACGACGTCGGCGGCATCCACGGCGTGCCGACGCAGATGATTACGGACGAGCACCCCGAACATGTCGTCCCCGAGCTCGCTGGCCAGCCGCACGGGGCGGCCGTGCGCCGCGAGGACGACCGCGACGTTGAGCGGGCTGCCGCCGGGCGCCGCCTCGAACGTCCACGTGTCGCCCACACCGATCAGGTCGACGAGGCTCTCCCCGACCACCAAGAAGGTCACGCGTCATGATGGCACCCTGTCTCAACGTCCTGCGTCGCTGACCCGGTGCCGCTGCTAGACCCGCGTGACCGTGAACATGTAGCAGCCGTAGGCGACGTTACGGCTGTGGATCTGCACGACGTCGGGATCGGCCAGGATGGCGGCGATGACGCCCTCCGGATCGCGGCCGTCGTGGATCCGCGTCGTGTTGTGGATCCAGCCCCGACGGTCGTACGCACGCAGGACCTGCTTCCGCCCGTACCAGCCGGATGGGTAAGCGTCCGTGGCGGCCGGGCCGTGACACGGCTCGGCGTGGGCGAACACGGCACCGACTTCCCGATACGGGCTCGGCGGCAGCGGCGGCTCGAAGCCGAACAGGACCAGCTCCTCGCCGGGCCTGGCATCTCGTAGGCAGCACCGCAGCGGCTCGCCGCCCTCCGCGACGACGTGCTCGATCGGGCTTCCCCAGGCGTCGACGCGGCCGGCGCGCGCGGCGGCGAGCACGTCCGCCGAGAGGGCGTGGATGCGGAAAACGCTCATTCCCCAAGACTGCGCGGCCGGCCCTGCCCTGTGCTGGCGGCTTTCGGACGTCGCGTTTCCGGACGCGAAGCCCCGATAGGCGACGCCCGCACGGCAGTCACGCGGCTAGTTTCACGTTGGTGCGGGCGTCCCGCATGCCCGTGCAGACGTGGAAACGATGCATACATGCCCAGTGAAGGCAGTCAGCGTCAGGACACTGCCACACCGGTGGCGAAGACCACGGCGATCGCCAGCCCGGCGGCGAGCTCGATCAGCATCGAGAGCCCGGCCGCCTTCAGCGCGTGCTTGGTCGACTGCCACGCTCGGCCGACGTCGCCCAGGCGCGCCCGCTCGGCGAGCCAGACGCCGAGCACGAAGCCGACGATCAGGCCCACGACGGGGATCACGAAGAACCCGACGAGGCCGAGGGCGCCGCCGACGAACAACGTCCGATTCGGTACGCCGCTGCGCTTGAGGTTGCGACCTGGCCACGCGTACTTCACGACGGTGCCCGCGGCCGCGATCGCCGTCGCGAGCGCGAGCACGGCCCACTTGGCCGCGTGGTGCTCGGTGAGCACCGCCCAGACAAGCACCCCGAGCCAGCACAGCACGAGTCCCGGCAGAACGGGCACGATCACGCCGACGATGCCGACGGCGATCGCCAGCGCGCTCAGAAGGGTGATCGCCGCGTCGGATTCCGTCAGGTCCACGCGTACACCTTACGGCTAGCCCCACGCCCGGCTGCGGCCTCCACGATCAGCGCGAGGGTTGCGACCTGCTCGCCGCAGTGAGCACACTTCCCTCCACAGTGGACGGAAAGGCTGCCGCTGGCCGACGGGTCAGACAATTCGTGCACCCTCCTGCGGCGTTGCCCACGGCGTGAGGACATGCCCGCGCAACCACCGCCGCTAACAGTTACCGGCATAAATGGTCCCTAGTGCCCCAAGTTGCCCGGTCGGCCGTCCGGCTTGTCACCTGCGGTGTGTTGTCCGACGAAAAGCGATCTGCGAGGCTCCACCTCAGGACGCTGCCAACGACGGCCGTCGACCCCCGGGACCGTCGCGCAGCGACGACCGTGGGGAGGGCTACCCCCGTGACCCGTAGAAGTCGTCAAGTCCTGATAGGCATCGCCACCACGCTCCTTCTAGTTCTCGCCGGAGTGGTGGCTGTCAACCTGTCAGGGGAGAGAGAAGAAGACGAAGGTTTCGGCGAGGGCGATCTCCCTCCGTTGATTTCCCGGCACCTGGAGGCGCTCCCCGAAAACGGCGGGCTGGAAGGGCCGGGCGGCGCCGCCGATCAGGCCTTCCTCGAGCGCGCCTATCCGGCCGGCACGATCAGCGTCGCGCAGATGGACACCGCCCGCGCGGCGTACACCGCGTCCAAGGGCAGGCCGTTCCCGAGCGGCAAGGGACAGAAGGGCACCTGGGTCTCGGTGGGGCCAAGCGAGGCGCTCTATCCCTCCAGCCAGTTCCTCAACCAGTTCAACTACGTCCCGAACGCCTACGTCGCGGGTGGCCGGACCACCGCCATCGCGATCGGCGATACCTGCGTGCCGCGCAACTGCCG
>DASXRC010000011.1:0-39695 GCA_036506795.1 Micromonosporaceae bacterium | reverse complement strand
AAACTCCGGCCACGAGGTGAGGAGTCGGCGATGGTCGGTCAGCGGATCCACTTCGTCAATGAGTTCGCGCCCTGCGGCCGGGTGGTCGAGGGAGACCACTACCGGGACGCCGACGACGAGGGACTCGTCTTCATCGACGAGTTCTACGCCTGCGGCTGCCGCAAGATCCAGCACGAGTTCCACGACGGGAGCATCCAGACAAGATCGATCCGCCACGACGGAAAGGTGCTCCACGACGACGGCGACCATGGGTGCTGAGGCCGTCGCGACGCATGATGTCGTGATCGTGGGCGGGGGTGGGGCTGGACTGCGCGCGGCGATCGCCGTGGCCGAGGCCGATCCGGGGCTTTCGGTCGCCGTCGTGAGCAAGGTCTACCCGATGCGCAGCCACACCGTGTCCGCCGAGGGTGGCGCCGCGGCCGCGATCGGTCCCGACGACAGCTTCGACGAGCACGCCTACGACACCATCTCCGGCGGGGACTGGCTGTGCGACCAGGACGCCGTCGAGAAGTTCGTACCCGAGGCGCGCGCCGAGCTGCTCCGCCTGGAGCACTGGGGCTGCCCGTGGAGCCGGGAGCCCGACGGGCGGGTCGCGGTGCGCGCGTTCGGCGGCATGAAGAAGATGCGCACCTGGTTCGCCGCCGACAAGACCGGATTCCACCTGCTGCACACGCTGTTCCAGACCACGCTGAAGTACCGCCCCGTCACGCGGTACGACGAGTGGTACGCCACGAGGCTGCTCGTCGAGGACGGCCGGGTCTGTGGCGTCGTCGCGATCGAGCTGATGTCCGGTCGGATCGAGGCCATCACGGCGAAGGCGGTCATCCTCGCCACCGGCGGCGGGGGGCGGGTCTTCCCGTTCACGACGAACGCCAACATCTCGACCGGGGACGGCATGGCCCTGGCGTACCGCGCCGGGGCGCCACTGAAGGACATGGAGTTCGTCCAGTACCACCCCACCGGGCTGCCGTTCACCGGCATCCTCATCACCGAGGCCGCCCGGGCCGAGGGCGGGTGGCTGCTCAACAAGGACGGCTACCGGTACCTGCAGGACTACGACCTGGGCACGCCCACACCCGAACCGGTCCTGCGCAGCATGGAGCTCGGCCCGCGCGACCGGCTGTCCCAGGCGTTCGTCCACGAGGTGGAGAAGGGCCGGACGATCGAGACGCCGTACGGCCCGGTCGTGCACCTGGATCTGCGCCACCTCGGCGAGGCGAAGATCGAGGCCAAGCTGCCGATGGTGCGCGAGCTGTGCCGGGATTACGAGCGCCTGGACCCGGTGCACGAGTTGATCCCGGTGCGCCCCGTCGTGCACTACATGATGGGCGGGGTCGGCACCGACATCCACGCGGCGACACCGGTTGCGGGGCTGTACGCGGCCGGCGAGACGGCCTGCGTCAGCATCAACGGCGCGAATCGGCTGGGCTCAAACTCGCTGCCAGAGATCCTCGTGTTCGGGGCCCGGGCCGGCGCGGCCGCCGCGGCGTACGCACTGGACGCTCCGCCACCCGGACCCGCGGTCGCCGAACAGCTGGCCGACGAGAACCGCCGGCTGCGTCGGCTGCTGGACCGGACCGAGGGCGCGGAGTCCGTCGCGTCGATCCGGGTGGCCATGCAGCACACGATGGAGGGCGCGGCCGGCATCTACCGCGACGCGGACTCCCTCGCGAAGGCCGTCGACACGCTGCGGGAGCTGCAGGAGCGCGCCGCGTCCGTGACGATCGGCGACTCCAGCCTGACGTTCAACACCCAGCTCGTCGCGGCGCTGGAGCTGGCAGCGATGCTCGACGTCGCGGAGGCCATCGTGCACAGCGCGCTGCGCCGCGAGGAGTCGCGCGGCGCCCACCAGCGCACCGACTTCCCCCGCCGTGACGACGAGCGGTTCCTCGCCCACTCACTGGCGTACCGCGAAGCCGACGGCGGCTGCCGGATCGAGTACGCCCCGGTCACCATCACGCGGTGGCCGCCCGGCGAGCGGATCTACGGAAGGTGAGGCGATGCCCGAAGAGATCACCCTGAGGGTCTCGCGCTACCGGCCGGAGACCGATGCCGGGCCGACCTTCCAGGAGTACGCGGTACCGCTGCGCGAGGACTGGGCGGTGCTCGACGCGCTCAACTACGTCAAGGACGAAGTCGACCCCACGCTCGCGTACCGATGGTCCTGCCGGATGGGGATCTGTGGCAGCTGCGGCATGACCGTCAACGGTGAGCCGAGGCTCACCTGCGGCACGTTCCTCGTCGACCACGCACCCGGGCCCATCCAGGTCGAGCCGCTGCGCAACTTCCCGGTGATCCGGGATCTCGTCATCGAGATGACCGACTTCATGCACAAACTGGGCTCGATCCAGCCGTGGATCATTCGCGACGAGTCCGCCGACGACGCCAGCGTCGAGCTGCTGCAGACACCGTCCGAAATGGACGAGTACCGCCGGTACAGCATGTGCATCAACTGCATGCTGTGCTACTCGGCGTGCCCGGTGTACGGGCTGGACTCCAAGTTCATCGGCCCGGCGGCGATCGCACTGGCCCAGCGGTACAACCTCGACTCGCGCGACGAGGGCGCGGCGGATCGGCTCACGGTGCTGTCCGAGGACGAGGGCGTCTGGGCATGCACCTTCGTCGGCGAGTGCACCCGCGCGTGCCCGAAGGGCGTCGATCCGGCCGGCGCGATCCAACGGGCCAAGCTCGTGGCCGCCAACGAGGCGGTCAAGGCGTTCCTGCTGCCGAAGTGGGCCCGGGGATGAGCGGCTACCAGCAGCGGCTGTACCGCCAGCGCGTCCCGCTGTTCTGGTGGCTGTCGAGGCGGAGCTACTTTGCGTTCGTGGTGCGCGAACTCACCAGCCTGGCCGTCGTGTGGTTCGTCGTGTACCTGCTGTGGTTGGTGTGGGCGGTCGGCAGCGGGCCAACGGCGTACCAGAGGTTCCTGGACCGGTCCGCGGAGCCCTGGCTGGTCGCCATCAACGTGGTCGCGCTCGCCTTTGCCATCTACCACACGGTCACCTGGTTCGCCGTCACGCCACAGGCGATGGTGCTGCGGGTCCGACGGCGGCGGCTGCCTGGGCAGGCCATCGCCGGGGCCCTCTACCTCGCCTGGCTGGCGGTGTCGGCTGTGCTCGTCTGGTTCGTGGTGATCAAATGAACGAGCCTCGCACCTCCCCGGAACCGTTCCTGTGGCTGCTGTTCAGCGCCGGCGGTGTCGTAGCCGCGCTCACGGTTCCGGTCCTGCTGTTCCTGTTCGGCCTCGCATTTCCGTTGGGCTGGCTCGACCCGCCGTCCTATGTGGACGTCCATGGGCTGCTGCACAACCCGTTGACCCGGCTCATCGTGGTCGGCCTGTGCGGGCTCACGCTCATGCACGCCGCACATCGGCTCCGGCACACCGTGCGCGACGGCCTCCAACTGCAGCGCCACGGCGACGCGATCGCGGCTGCCTGCTACGGTGCCGCCGCGCTGGGCACGGCCTTCGCGACGTACGTCGTGCTCACCCGCCTGTAGCGTCAGGTCAGCTCCCGGCGACGGACCCGCAGAAAGTCGCGCTCCTTCGCGTTCTCGGCGCGCTCGATCGCGGCCTCGTACGCAACCACCGCGTCGGCGTCGCGGCCGAGCCGCCGCAGCAGGTCGGCGCGGATGGCGTGGAACAGGTGGTAGCCATCGAGCTCGAGGCCATCGAGGACGCCGAGTGCCGCGTCCGGCCCGTCGACCTCGGCCACTGCGACCGCCCGATGCAGAGCCACGACGGGGCTCGGTGCCAGCGACAGCAGCTGGTCGTACAGCCGGAGGATCTGCCGCCAGTCGGTGGCCTCCGCCGTTGGTGCGTCGCTGTGCACGGCGTTGATCGCGGCCTGGATCTGGTACGGGCCGGGCTGGTTGCGGCGCAGGCATTGTCGAACGATGCGCTGGCCCTCGGCGATCAGGCCGCGGTCCCAGCGGCTGCGGTCCTGGTCGGCCAGCCGCACCAGGTCGCCGCTCGGTGTGGTGCGGGTCGGCCGGCGTGACTCGATGAGCAGCATGAGCGCGAGCAGCCCCATGACCTCCGGCTCGTCGGGCATGAGCTCGGCCAGCAGCCGCCCCAGGCGGACCGCCTCCGTGCACAGGTCTTCGCGGACGAGCCGCTCACCCGCGCTCGCCGCGTACCCCTCGTTGAAGATGAGGTAGACGACGGCCAGGACCGCACGGAGCCGGTCCGGCAGGTCGGCCTCCTGGCACCCGGTACGGTATCCGCGCGTCGCGGATCTTGCCCTTGGCCCGGACCAGGCGCTGCGCCATGGTCGGCTCGGGCACCAGGAAGGCGTGCGCGATCTCCGCGGTGGTCAGCCCGCCGAGCAGCCGCAGCGTCAGCGCGACCTGGACAGCCGGGGCGAGCGCCGGGTGACAGCAGGTGAAGATCAGGCGTAGCCGGTCGTCGGGCACGGGGCCCTCCTCGGCGGGTTCGTCGCCGGCGTACAGCAGGGCGGCCTCCGCGTGCCGGTCGTGCCGCGACGCCTCACGGCGCAGCCGGTCGATGGCCTGATTGCGGGCGGTCGTAATGATCCATCCGGCCGGGCTGGGAGGTGGCCCTGTGGACGGCCAGCGCTGCACCGCCGCGGTGAACGCGTCCTGGACCGCCTCCTCGGCGATGTCGATGTCGCCGAAGGCGCGGACCAGGACGGCCACCGCGCGGCCATACTCGTCGCGGAACACACGCTCGATGTCCGAGGTCCGCACCGGAGGCGTCAGTCCTCGACCCCGTGTTGCAGGGGGCGCACCTCGACCGGCAAGGTGGTCGCACGCGACATCTTGCCGGCCCACTCCAGCGCGGAGTCGAGATCCGGCGCCGTGATGATGGTGAACCCGCCGATGTGCTCCTTGCCCTCGGTGAACGGACCGTCTGTCAGCACGACCTCGCCATCCCGGTGCCGAACCACGGTGGCCGTGCTCGCCGGATGCAGACCGGCCGCGAACACCCAGGCGCCGGCGGCCTTCATCTCTCCATTGAGGACGTTCAGCTCGCTCATCACCTGATCCAGGACCTCGGGCGGGGGAGGATCTCCGTCGGGCTGATACACGCTGAGCAGGTACTGCGTCATGGGTTCCTCCTTGACCTTGACGTTACCGCCGGCTCGATGCCGGCTCGGGGTCGACCTCGGCGATCGGATTACGCGGCTGGGCGTTGACGCGTCCGAGCAACAACGCGACCAGCACGCCGCCCGCGGCAAGCAGCGCAGCCGCGATGCGGAACGACAGCGCGTACCCGTGGGTGGCCGCGGCCGCGGGCAGGGCGCCGTCACGCATCCGTGCGGCGGCGTACCGGAGCGCCAGCGCGACCAGGCCGGCGACGCCGAGCGCCCCACCGATCTGCTGCACGGCCTGCTGTACCCCGGAGGCGAGGCTGGCATCCTGACCGGTGACCTCGTGCAGCGCGGCGTTCGCGCCGGCCGGCACGAGGAGGCCCGAGAACAGGCCAAGCACGACCATCCCTGGTAAGACCCCGGACGCGTACGCGCTGTCCGCCTGGATGCCGCTTGTGATGAGCAACCCGGCGGCGGCACCGAAGAAGCCGACGGACAGCAGCGGCTTCACGCCCAGCCGCGGCATCAGGGCGGTTCCGAGACCGATGCCGACACCCATCGAGATCCCGAACGGCAGGTACGCCAGCCCGCCGGCGAGCGGAGAGAAGCCCAACACCTGCTGCAGGAACAAGGTCAGCAGGAAGATGTACGCGAAGAAGCCCGCGGCGAACACCAAGCCGCCGATGTTGGCAACCACCCGGGTTCGGTTGGCGAAGAACCGCATCGGGATCAGCGGTGCCGGCGACCGGGCCTCGACCACCACCATGGAAACCAGCAGACCGAACCCACCGAGCAGCGGCAGCAGCACGCGCCACGACGCCCATGGAAATGCGGCCGCCTGCAGCAGGCCGTAGACGATGGCGACCAGGCCGCCGGTCGCGGTCATGGCGCCGGCGAAGTCCGGCCGGCGTTGCTCGCGGACCATCCGGCTCTCCGAGACGAGCCGCGGCACCATGAGCAGTGCGAACGCCGCAATGGGCACGTTGATGTAGAAGATCCAACGCCACGACGCCAGGTCGGTGAGCACGCCGGAGATCACCACGCCGGACACCCCGGCCAGGCCCGCGAGCCCGCCCCAGATGCCGAGCGCCGTCATCCGTTCCCGGGCATCGGGGAAGATCAGGGCGATCAAGCCGAGCGCGGCCGGCGCCGCGAGGGCCTCACCGGCACCCTGCACAAACCGCGCGGAGACCAGCATCGCCGGCGCGACCGCGGCGCCACACGCGGCCGAACCGAGCGCGAAGACACCCACTCCGACGAGGAACAGCCGCCGGCGACCGAAGAGATCGGCCAGCCGCCCGCCGAGCAGCAACAGGCCACCGGCCATGAGCACGTACCCATCGACGACCCAGGCCAGGCCCGCCGCGGTGAACCCGAGGTCGTGTTGGATGCGAGGTAGGGCGACATTTACCACGGTCACGTCGACGACCTGAATGAACTGGATGAGTCCCAGGACGATCAATGCCCGCCATCGCCGTGGGTCCGAAGCTGCCTGCACGACCCGCTGCTCGTCCGGCGTGGGCGAGCGGTGACCAACCTGCGAAACCCGTTCGGACATGTCGGATGGACCTCCGTCGGTCGCGGCCAGCGTGGTGCCGGCCTTCACCCTCTACACGAACGGGTCCCGGCCGGATCGACAGTCAGCGGGGCCCCCGCCACGGTCGAACGCGGGGCCGCCACGCCGGCACGGCTCGGCGGTACGCCTCGTACTCGGCACCGAATCGGCGTCGAAGCGCCGGCTCCTCATATCCGTACGCGAACGCGGCCATGACGGCGCCGGCCGCCGCGGCGTACCAGATCAGCTCCAACCGACCCAGCAACAGTGCCTGTCCCGCTATCGTCGCGACGACCGCGAGGTACATGGGGTTGCGAACGTACCGGTAAGCGCCGCCCACGACGAGATGCTCCGGCGGCGCGATGGGCGCGGGCGTGCCCAGGCCCTCGGCGACGAAGCGCACGAAGGAGTAGACCAGCACTGCCGCGCCGACCGCCACGAGGGCGCCCCCGAGCACCCGCGCGGGCGCGTCGAGCCAGCCCGGGTAGTCGCCCGACTGCCAGCCGGTCACCAGCCAGGGCACGACGCCGGCCACGACGGCCGGTGCGAGCGCGAAGAACAGCGCGCTGCCCGCCGCGGCCACCGTCCGTCGCATGGGCGCAGCGTAGCCGTGTCGTGGCAGGATGATCCACATAGCTCGCGGGAGGAGCACCATGCTTGTGTTGAGCCGACGGCGCGTCGAGGAGCTGCTCGACCTCGACGCGCTTATCGACGCCCTCGCGCCGGCGATGGCCGACCTCAGCGCGGGACGTGCGTCGGTGCCCGATCGGGTCGCGGCGCTGGTGCCCGAGCGGGACGGGCTGCTCGGCGCGATGCCGGGCCACCTCCCCTCGGCCGGGATGCTGATGAGCAAGCTCGTCACGGTGTACCCGCGCAACGCGGACACCGACCTGCCCACCCATCAGGCGATCATCGTCACCTTCGACCCCGGCACCGGCCGGCCCATGGCGCTGCTGGACGGCACGGCTATCACGGCGGCGCGCACCGGTGCGTGCTCCGCGCTGTCCGCCCGCCTGCTCGCCCGCGAGGACGCCACCGTGCTGGCCATCCTCGGCACCGGCGTACAGGCCCGCTCGCACGCCCGCGCGATGTGCCGAGTGCGACAGGTCAGCGAGTTGCGGGTCGCCGGCCGGGACCCGGTGAGGGTCGCGGCACTGGCGACCGAGTTGGCGGACGGGTTGGCGGTCGATGTGCGAGCGACCCCGTCGTACGCCGACGCGCTCGACGGCGCGGACATCGCCTGCGCGACCACCCACGCGACGGATCCAGTCGTACGCCGCCGGTGGCTGACTCCCGGCGTTCACGTCACGTCCGTCGGCTACCACCCCGCCGGCCGGGAGGTGGACGACGAGACCGTCGCCGACTCGCTGGTCTGCGTGGACTCGAGGCGTGCCGCGCTGGCTGCGTTCCCCGCCGGAAGCAACGACCTCCTAATGCCGATCCGGGACGGTGTGATCACGGCCGATCACGTCCACGCGGAGCTCGGCGAGCTGGTGGCCGGAACCAAGCCGGGCCGGGGCTCCCGGGAGCAGATCACGCTGTACAAGTCGGTCGGCGTGGCCGTCCAGGACGCCGCGGCCGCCGCGCTGGTCGTCGCCGCCGCCCGCGAGCGCGGGGTCGGTGAGGAGATCGAGCTCTAAGGGGTACCCGCCTCAGGCGGACGGGTAGTTGATGCCCTTTTCGAGCAGGGCAAGCGCACGGTCGGCGAGCACCGACGCGCGGGTATCGGGCTCGACCTCCCGCCAGGCGATCATGGCCGTCTGCACGGCGGTGGTGGCGACCGCGGCGACCAGGGCCGGCCGGGGGTCGGTGAGCGGGTCGACGCCCATCCGCTCGCCGACGCGGTCAGCCAGCTCGGCGATGCGTGCGGCACACACCTCGAGGCTCCGGGCGTGCACGGCGGGGCTGTCGTTCATTACCTGCTGGGCACAGCCGAACCGCTCGGCGTCGAAGCCAGCCGTGCCGCCTTCACAGGCCGTCATCATCTCGAAGACCGCGTGGCGAAGCGCCGTCAGCACCGGCTCGCGGGCGGGTCGCGCGGCGAACGCCGCGTACACCACGGAGAACTGCTGGTCGAGCAGGGTGAGCGCGACGTCTTCCTTGGACTCGAAGTAGCGAAAGAACGTTCGCGGTGACAGCTCGACCGCCTCGGCGATCTCGTCGATCGTCGTGGCCTCGAAGCCCTTGCGCTTGAACAGGTCGAACGCGGCGTCGACCAGCGCGTCACGGGTGCGCTGCTTCTTGCGTTCACGCAAGCCGGGCGGCTCGATCGAGGTGGCGGTCATGCCCGCAGTGTAACCCTGGTGACGCCATGCGACTTTATTCCCCACGTGACAGTGGTCACTTTCTGACCTAAGTCGGTTGACGACTCATGTCACTAGCTGACAGGTTTTTCGACATGACTCAGATCCAAGACCTCGCCGCGGTCGAAGCGGCGCCAGCTGGAGCTCCGGTGGCCGACCCGAAGCGCTGGCTGGCGCTCACTGTCGTCGCCATCGCGCAGCTCATGGTCGTGCTCGACGCCACGATCGTGAACATCGCCATGCCGTCGGCCCAGGTGGACCTGCACATCTCCGATGCGAATCGACAGTGGATCGTTACCGCGTACACCCTTGCCTTCGGCGGCCTCCTGCTGCTCGGCGGCCGGATCGCCGACTACGTCGGCCGCAAGCGGATCTTCCTGATCGGGCTGATCGGATTCGCCGGCGCTTCCGCGCTCGGCGGCCTCGCCACCAACGCGGGCACCCTGTTCGCTGCGCGTGGTCTGCAGGGTGTTTTCGGGGCGCTGCTGGCGCCAGCCGCACTCTCGCTGATCACGGTCACCTTCACCGACATCAGGGACCGCGCCAGGGCCTTCGGCGTATTCGGCGCCATCTCCGGGGTCGGCGCGGCGATCGGTTTGATCATGGGCGGCGTGCTCACCGAGTACACCAGCTGGCGGTGGTGCCTCCTGGTCAACATCGCGTTCGCCCTGGTCGCGTTCCTGCTGGCCGTGCCGATCGTCAGGGAGAGCCGCGCCCACGGAAACACCAGGTACGACGTGCCCGGCGCGGTCCTGGCCACGGGCGGCCTGCTCGCCCTCGTGTACGGGTTCACCAAGGCGGCCGAGGACGGCTGGTCCGCGGGAATCACGCTGGCCCTGTTCGGGATGGCCGCCGCGCTCCTGGTCGGCTTCGTGATCGTCGAGGCGCGGTCGGCCAATCCGCTGCTGCCCCTGCGGGTCGTGCTGCACCGCAACCGCGGCGGTTCGTTCCTGGTCTCCGTCCTGCTGGGCGCCGGGTTGATGGGCATGTTCCTGTTCATGACCTACTACTTCCAGGGCACCCTGCACTACTCGCCGTTGCGCAGCGGCGTGGCCTACCTGCCGTTCTCGGGCGCCCTGATCGTCACCGCGATCGTCGGCAGCGGGCTGCTGCCCAGGGTCGGCCCGCGGGTCATGATGTCGGCGGGCGGCATCCTGGCGACCGGTGCGATGGTGTGGTTGACGCAGTTGCGAATCGACTCGTCGTACCCGGCGTTCATCCTGCCCGCCTTCATCATCATGGCGGTGGGTATGGCCCTGGTGTTTGTGCCGCTCGGAAACACGTCGCTGACCGGCGTCTCCGACCACGACGCGGGCGTGGCCAGCGCGATGGTCAACACGACCCAGCAGGTCGGCGCGTCCCTCGGCGTGGCGCTGCTCAACACGGTGTTCACCACCGCGACCACGTCGTACCTCGAGGCGCACGGCCCGTCCGGCGCAGCGCTGGGCGTCGTCCACGGTTACAACGTCGCCTTCACGGTCAGCGCGGTCCTGCTGGCCGCGTCCACCCTGGCCGTCTTCGCGTTGATCCGCAACAGCCGGCAGACCGGCGACGGCCTGCCCGCGGGCGCCACCGCAGCGGAGGCGGGGCAGACCCCGGCCCTCGCGACGACCGGCGCCTGACCCGGCGCGCCCGGGCTCCCCGACGACTCGGGGAGCCCGGGCGCTGGGGTCGTCGAGCCTCACGGCCGGTGACCGGCAAAGGCCAGAGCCTCCCGCGCGAGCGGCAGCCAGGCTAGGTCCGAGCCCCGGGGTCGACGCTGAGCCATTCCTTCATTGGCGTGCCCTTGCCCGCATCGAAGCGGATGCCCTCGCCGGCGGCGACGAGCTCGTCGACCCGCGCCCGGGGCAGCTTCACGACCAGCCGGCCGTTGGCCAGCATGGCGAAGATCTTGTTGTGGAAGCGGAGAGCGGACGAGCCGAAGCCGCTTCCGGTGCCCGGCGGCGTAACCCCAGCGACCCCGGTGAGCTCGCCCACCAAGGCGTCAAATCGGGCTTCTGGCGTCATCTCACACTGACCGGCCCATGGGCACTGGCCCTCGGCGTCGTCGGCGGGTCAGGCCCGGGATCGCCGCCGGCCGAGCGGATTACCAGCCGGTCGAGGTAGTGGTTCCACCCGTCGCGGTGGACGTCGAGCGCCGGCGGGGGCAGGCCACGATGGACCAGCGTGAGGAGGGTGCGGTCGTCGCCGATCGGGCGCAACGTGACCTCGACCGTGCTGGATCCAGGTGGCACCGGGGAGTCGTCGCCCTCCCAGCCCCAGGTGAACTCGATCCGCTCGTATGGGTCGACCGCCGTGAACTTACCAGATGCCCAGCCGTCTCCTCGTACGTTCATGCGGAAGAGGCCGCCGGGGCGTGCGTCGATCTCGGCGCTCAAGCCTTGCCAGGATAGCCAGCGGTCGCGATCGGTGAAGAACGAGAAGACCGTGACCGGTCGCGCGTTGATGGTGCGGGAAACGATGACCACGTCGCTGCTCACGGGGCGTCTCCGGTTTCTGTTTGGTCGGCGCGCTCGGCCGCTTCGGCCAGGGTGGCGAGCGTGTCGAGCTGGGTGGCCCACAGACCTTCCAGGTATGGCGCCAGCGGGCCTAGCGCCGTCCGGTTTGCCTGATAGTAGCGGCGGGTCCCCTCTCGGCGTACGGTCACGAGACCCGCGTCGCGGAGCACCTTCAGGTGCTGAGACACGGCACCGAAGGTCACGTTGAACTGGGCCGCGAGGTCACCGGCGGTGCGCTCCGCGCGCCAGCACAGCCGCAGAATGTCCCGGCGGCGGGGCTCGGCGATGACCTTGACGGCATCCATCACGCCCTGAGTTTACGTCGAGACTAAAGCTTGCGCGGTCGCAGCGCCGGAGACTAATTTAGTGATTGCTAAATAAGGGGATCGAGAGGAGTCGCCATGCCCGACATGCACCACCTCATCCAGATCGACGGCGTGGACGCCGGGACCGCGTACGCCGCCTTGACCACCCGGGAAGGGATCACCGGCTGGTGGACCAGCCGTGCCGAGGTGCCGGATGCCCGCGTCGGCGAGGTGTTGAAGATGAGCTTCCCGGACGCACCGATGACGTGGGACATGCTCATCACGGCCCTCGACGAACCGAGCCGCATCGAGTGGAGTTGTGTCGCCGGCCCGCCGGGATGGGCCGGCACCAGAGTCGTGTGGACACTCGATAAGTCGGCCGACGCCGTGGTCGTGCGGCTGGACCACAGTGGCTTCGCGGAGGTGGACGACATGTTCCGCATCGTGACGGTGGGCTGGGCGCAGATGCTGCTGTCGCTGAAGGCGTACCTGGAGTCCGGACAGCGGAGGCCGTTCTTCGCCTTCTAGACGGAGAGGAGGGACCGGTCGTGGCCGTCGATGTGCAGACTGAGATCGTGATCAATCGCCCGGTCGAACAGGTGGCCGCCTACGCGGCCGACCCGTCGAATGCACCGGCGTGGTACGCCAACATCGCCAGCGTGCGCTGGCAGACCCCACCGCCCGTTGCCGTCGGGTCCAAACTGGACTTCGTCGCACGGTTCCTCGGCCGCACCCTGGCGTACACCTATGAAGTGGCGGAGCTGACCCCGGACCGGTTGGTCATGCGGACGGCCCAGGGCCCGTTTCCCATGGAGACGACCTACACCTGGGAGCCGGTGGACGACACCCGTACCCGGATGACGCTGCGCAACCGCGGCGAGCCGTCCGGCTACGCCAAGGTCGCCTCGGCTGTCATGGCCGCCGCGATGCGCCGCGCCAACGAGAAGGACCTGGCCCGGCTCAAGCGCCTGCTGGAAGCCGGCCACGGGTAGTGTTGCCGTCTCCAGCCCTGGCCGCGCCGGAGGGACTCCATGCCGGCTTCCTCGCAAGCTCTGTCTCGATCGGTCGTCGTCGACCGGCTTCGGGTCGCCGGCTGTGTCTTCGCGGAGGACGAGGCGGAACTGCTCCTCGCCGCGGCACGCACGCCGGCCGACCTGGACGCCATGGTGGCGCGGCGGGTCGGTGGCCTGCCCCTGGAACACGTCCTCGGCTGGGCCGAGTTCTGTGGGCTCCGCATAGCCGTGGACCCCGGAGTGTTCGTGCCACGCCGGCGTACCGAATTCCTCGTCCGCGAGGCGGCCGCCGTCGCCCGCGATAACGCTGCCCGCCTGCCGGTCGTGGTCCTCGACCTGTGCTGCGGTTCCGGTGCCGTGGGCGCGGCGCTCGCCGCGGCGTTGGACCGAGTGGAGCTGTACGCGGTCGACATCGATCCCGCCGCCGTACGGTGCGCGCGGCACAACGTCGCGGCCGTTGGGGGCCGGATGTATGAGGGTGACCTCTACGAGCCGCTGCCCGCCGCCCTCAGGGGCCGCGTCGACATCCTGGTCGCCAACGCACCCTACGTGCCGTCCGAGGCGGTCATGTTGCTGCCGCCGGAGGCCCGCTTGCACGAGCCGCCGGCGGCGCTCGATGGCGGGGCGGACGGGCTGGACGTGCTCCGGCCGGTGATCTCCGGTGCGCCACCATGGCTGGCGCCGGGTGGGCACCTGCTGGTCGAGACGAGCGAGCACCAGGCGCCGGAAACCGTGGAAGTCATCGCGGCCGCCGGACTGATGCCGCGGGTGGCCACCTCTGGCGAGCTGACCGCGACCGTCGCCATTGGAGCGATGCCTGCCCGCCGGCGGCCGGCCCAAGCGGTGTGATGCCCGTGAGGTACGCCATTCCTCAGCGGCGAGCCAGCACCTCGCGTACGGCGAGGACAACGAGCGAGAGCGGTACGAAGATCCAGAGCTGAAGAGCGCCGTACCGGCGCAGCTCCCGGTCGATGTCCACCCCGGCCAGCTCCGCCTCGAGGGCACCTGGTCGGCTCAGCATGACCGCGTAGGCGGCCAGCGGCGCATAGTTCAGCCCCGCCCCGATGACGTAGGTTCCGAGCGCGCGTCCACCGGGGCCGGACGCGGACGCCAAGAGCCAGACGCCGAACGCGATGAGGGCAATCGCACCGATAACGAACTCCGCCAGGATGAGGTGTTGACGCCGCGCGGTGCCGCGGGTGCCGTACATGTCAATCGCCGCAAGCCGTCGGACGCTCACGTGAGCCATCGTGCCAGCGTCGGGCACGGCTGACGGCACCGACGCGCGGTGCGGCGTCCGCGGCGGTTGGGTTTCGTCGATTCCGGGTATTCGCGAGGCCGAGGGCCGTTACTCCCGGAAGGAGGGCCCGTCATGGGTATTGGTGCCAGCATCTTCCTGATCGCGGTCGGCGCGATCCTGACCTTCGCTCTGGAGATCGAGGTTGGTGGAGTCGACCTCGACGTCGTGGGCTGGATCCTCATGGTGGCGGGTGCACTCGGCTTAATCTTCACCGCCTTCATCTGGGGTCCCCGCCGACGCAGCGACGTCGGGCCATCGGACACGCTCTAGCGACCAAAGGAGGCAGTCATGGGTATCGGCGCGAGCATCTTTCTCATCGTCGTCGGTGCTATCTTCACGTTCGCCCTCGACGTCCAGGTCGGCGGTCTGGACCTCGACGCGCTGGGCTGGATTCTGATGCTCGCCGGCGTCGTCGGCTTCGTTGTCACGTGGCTGCTCTGGGGCAACCGGCGGCGCACGATCGTCACGAGACGGCCGACCACGGTCTACCGCCGCGAGCCCACCACATACACCGAAGTGGACCGCGAACCCACCACGTACACCCGCGTGGAAGAGGAGCGCCGCGACATCGATCCGCTCTGACGCGGAGCGAGCCGACGCGGTCGCGACGACCTACCCACCGCTCTTTTGCAACAAGCTCCCAATCAAGGCGAAGGTGCCGCTCAGCACGGCCGGTCCACTCGTCGCCGCCACCGCGGGTGCGCTCGTGGCCGCGGGTGCCGGTGCGGTGGTCGCCGCGGGTGCGGGCTCCGTCGTCGCCGCGGGCGCGGGTGACGGCGGGCCGGGTGCGGCGCCTGACGAGGTCGGTGACGGGCGAGATGCGGACGTCGTGGGTGCGCCGGAGACCGAGGCGGACGGGATCGGCGCAGCACTACCGGCCGCCGACGCGCCGCTAACGCCCGGCGTCGGGGTCGTGCCGGCCGGCGGCGAGCCCAACCGGGCTCCGGACGAGCGACTCGAGGTGACGTTCGTCTGAAGCGGCGTCGCCGTCGCCGGTGCGTCGCCGTTCGCCGGCGGCGCACCGTTCTCGAGCGAGGCCGGCGCGGCGAGCACGGCAGCGAGACCGGCAACCGCGGCGGCGAGGACCGCCGCCTTGCGCCGGCCGGACCGGCGTGGGGGTCCGGTGATGACGGCCGTGGAAGGCTCGGCGGAGCGCACCGTCGGCAACTGCTCGCCGTTCGCGTCGACACCGAACGGAACCGCGATCATGTCGGTGGCCGGCGTGACGACGGCGCGGGCCGCGATGGCAAGCGCTCCGGCATCCGGGAACCGCTGCCCCGGATCCTTGGCCATCGCCCGCTCGACCAGCTCGCGAGCCGGTGCCGGCACGTCGGCTGGCAACGGGGGCGGTTCCTCGTGCACGTGCCGCATCGCCACGGCGAGGGCGTGCGGACCCGTGAACGGGGGTACGCCGGCGAGACACTCGTACGCCACGACACCGAGCGCGTAGACGTCAACGGCCGGTGTGGCGTCTTGTTTGGACACCTGCTCCGGCGCCATGTACAGCGCTGTCCCCGGCACCTCATTCGGTGCCGTCAGCGCGAGCGCGCCGGCCCTGGTGGCCACCCCGAAGTCGACGAGGGTGACCGTGCCATCCGGATGCAGCAAGAGGTTGCCGGGTTTGACGTCGCGATGCACCACACCCGCCGCGTGGGCCGCGTCCAGTGCGTCGGCCGCCTGGGCGATGATGGACATCGTCTCGTCGACGGCCAGCCGGCGGGCGACCGCCAGGCGCTCCGACAGCGGTTGCCCGTCGACCAGCTCCATGACCAGGTACGCGATCTCGCCGCCCGGTCCCGCCGTCTCGCCGTAGTCGTAGACAGTGACGATGCCCGGGTGTCGCAGCGCAGCCATGATCCGCGCCTCGGACTCGAACCGCTGCGCGAACCCCGGCTCGGCCAGCAGGGCCGGAAGAATGATCTTGACCGCGACCCGACGTTTGAGGAGGATGTCCGTTGCCGACCACACGTCGGACATTCCGCCCGACGCCACCTGGTCGTCGAGCCGGTACCGATCCGCGATGACGTCTCCAGCCAGCACGCCTCCCGCGTACCCACCAGTGACCGGCCACAACCCCGCTGTCGACGCCGATGGTGATCGATTGGGTACGCGTCCACAGCGTCTGAAATTCGCTCGGCGACCGTGTCGAATCGCCGCCCGCGTGCTCGACGCGTTGGTAAGACGGAAACGAGGCAAGGGGGCACCGCAATGACCAAGGTCTACACCGGGGCCAGCATGTCGCTGGACGGTTACATCGCGGGACCCGGCGAATCCGGGTTCGAACATCTCTTCGAGTGGTACGGCAACGGCGACGTCGCCATTCCGACCACTCACTCGGACATGACGTTCCGGCTGTCCGAGGTGAGCGCCCGGCACCTGCGGCAGATCCTCGACGACACCGGCGCGCTGGTCGTGGGGCGCAGGCTCTTCGACCTCACCAACGGATGGGGCGGCCAGCACCCGCTGGGCCGGCCCGTCGTGGTGCTGACCCACCAGGTGCCCGACGGCTCGCCGGCGGAGGGCGAGCACTTTACGTTCGTCACCGGAGGCATCGAGGCGGCCGTCGCCAAGGCCAGCGAGCTGGCCGGGCAAGACAAGGTGGTCGGAGTCAACGGTGGCACCATCGCCCGGCAGTGTCTCGACGCCGGCCTGCTCGACGAGGTCTGGATCGACCTCGTCCCCGTCCTCCTCGGCAGTGGGGTTCCCTTCTTCGGACAGCTCGGGAAGGCTCCGGTGCTGCTGGACGGGCCGATCGCGGCGGTCGAGGGCGACCGAGTCACGCACCTGCGCTATCGCGTGCGCCGCTCGTGAACCGGGGGGCCGCCGGCCGCGAATCGGCCGCGAGGCGGCCCCGCACCTCGCTCACCAGACTCCGCGCGTCGTCCGCGAACAGCCTGAGCTCGCTGACCGACTCCCCGCCCGTGCGGAGCGGCACGACGAACGGGCGATGAAGCTTGACGTCCACGTTGGTCCTGCCGGCCATGACGACGTTGAGCACGGTTTGGGTCTCGTCCCGATCGAGCTGGATGGCCCGGGACTTCTGGCGGCCGCGTTCGCGCGCCGCGATGGCGGCGATGGCGTCCCACGGGACGGTGAGGTCCACGGTCAGACCGCGCCTCACGCGCACGCCGGAGTCGCCAACGACGTGCGGGTAGACCTTGAAGGCTGCCATCAGCCCGAACATCCACACGAGGCCCCACGCGCTGAGGATGTCCACGACCAGCCGGATGATCTCCCAACGCAGCGCGAGGTGGAGGACCAAAAGTTCGATCGCCGACACGCAGATGAAGACCCATAGGAGCGCCGCAACCGGTCCGACGTATCCGAAGGCCACCGCGCCGGGCGGGACGTGGGGGCGCCGGGTCACCCAGCGGAACAGACTTCGGTAGAGCCGGAACTCGAACATGACCGCCTGGCGCACCAACCCGACGACGCGTCTCATCGACGTCCCTCCCTCACCATCGACAGCTCCTCACGGAGCCGGACGAGCACGGCCGCGAGGCCGCCGACGAGGCCGTCGAACTCCTCGTCGGACATCCGGGAGAACAACAACTCGGCGAGCTGCGCGCGGCCCTCGACCATTTGGGTGGCCATGCGATCACCGCGCGTGGTGAGGGATACGAGCGTCGCGCGCCGGTCGCTCGGATGCCGTTGCCGGGTCACGAAGCCGGTGGCCACGAGCGCGTCGACGAGGCCGGTGATGTTCCGCGGACTGACGTCCAAGGCCTCGGCCAGGACCCGCTGCGTGCTGGGTCCTTGGTGGCGCAGTGCCCAGAGCACACGTGCGCGGGAGACCGTCAGGTCGTCCCTCGCCAGGCTCTCGGCCATGTCGTCGTTCAAGAGCACAGCGAGCTCGAGCACCTGCCCGAGCGCGATGCCGTGTTGCTCAGCGGTCCGCATCCCGTTACATACCTTCACTATGTAGCTACTTCACATAGTGTACGAGCATGGACCGGCGCCGGTCCAGTAGCGGTCCCGCCGCGGTGATCAGGCGCCGGCGGCCACGACAAGGGCGTCGGTGGCGAACCCCAGCGCCAGGCCGAGCAGGATGCCCCAGCCGGTGATGTCCTTCAGGGCGAGTCTGCGGCCGACCGCCAGCAGCTCGATCACCACGTAGAGAATCGAGCCGGCGGCCAGCGCCAGGAACGCGACGCTCACCGGTTCGCTGGTGAACCGCTGGCCGACCAGCGTGCCCAGGAAGGTCGGCCCGCCGCCGACCAGGCCGAGCACCGCGAGGAACCCCCACGACGGGCGCCGGCCGCCGGCGGCGGTGAGCGGGGCGACGATCCCGAAGCCCTCGGTGGCGTTGTGCAGCCCGAACCCGATGATGAGTAGCACGGCCAGAGCGATCTCCCCGGAGGCAGCCGAGTTGCCGATGGCCAGCCCCTCGGCGAGGTTGTGCAGGCCGATGCCCACGGCGATCAACAGCGCCAGCTGCCCGGCCGGGCTCCGCCAGCCCGTTGTGGTCTCGGCCGTAAACCGGGCGTGCCGAGCGGCGATCCACCGGTCGAAGTAGATGAGGCCCAGCAGACCCAGGGCGATGCCCCCGGCCAGCAGCAGCCCGTACCCGAGCGCCGGGCCGGCGTGCTGCTCGGCGGCGGCCTCGTCGATCGGTTCCCAGGCGTGTTCCAGCACGTCGAACAGCAGAAACACCAGGATCCCGACCGCAATCGCGTTGAGCAGCGAGCGCAGCCGTGGGATCGACGCCTGCAGCCGGCCGACCGGCAGCCCCAAGAAGATGGTGAATCCGGCAACGGCACCGAGCAGGGCGACCTCGGCACTGGACATCAATGGCCTCCAGATCCAACTAGCAATCGACAGGGAGCGAAAAGCCTAAGTAAGGCTAAGCTAACCGGCCAGCCACTGGGCATCGCGCCCGCGATTGGGAACGGACGAGACGCTATCGGCCCCGTCCGCTCCTCGATCGCCGCGTCTGGCGTCGGCCCCGGCCAGCCTAGGATTCGGCCGTGGCCAGGTTTGCGGACTCGGACGAGTTTCACGGTGCGGACTTCGTCGACCTCGACATGTCGCGCGCAGTCTTTCGGCAGGTTGACCTCAGCGGCTCGCGCATGCGTGGCGTTCTGCTCACCGGCGCCGACATCGACGGCGTCATCCACGGGCTGACGGTCAACGGCATTGAGGTTGCCCCGTTGGTCGAGGCCGAGCTCGACCGCCGGCATCCGGAGCGCATCACGCTTCGATCGACGACGCTTGACGGGATGCGCGACGCGTGGACCGTGATCGAGTCATTCTGGGCCACGACAGTGCAGCGAGCCGGCACCTTGAGCGAGGCAGATCTGCACCGATCGGTCGACGACGAGTGGACGTTCACACAGACGCTCCGCCATCTCGTC
Organism: Micromonosporaceae bacterium; assembly: GCA_036506795.1. Taxonomy (GTDB): domain Bacteria; phylum Actinomycetota; class Actinomycetes; order Mycobacteriales; family Micromonosporaceae; genus DASXRC01. The sequence goes on along the minus strand of DASXRC010000011.1, from coordinate 20,316 downwards.
TTCGTAACCGACGCTTGGTTGAGTCACGCCGTCCTGGGCCGGAGTCGGCCGTTCCACCCACTCGGCTTGCCGGCGTCGTTCATCAAGGATGCCGCGACGCTCGGCATCGACCCGGATGCCGACCCGGCGTTCGACGAGGTCGTGGAGGTCCGTGCCGGCCGAATGGCCCAGGTTCGACGGTTTCTCGAGACGGCTTCGCAGGAGGAGCTTGCCCGCACCCGGGAGCCGAACACCGCGCCCGGATGGCCCCCACCGGCGATGCGAACCGCCACCTCGTGCCTACACGTGCTCTTCAACGAGGAATGGGCGCATCACCGATTCGCGGAACGCGACCTGGCCGTCATCGATGCCTGACGCACTATGCTCCGCATTACGTCACATTGCCGACCCACCGGAGTCGAGAGGCGAACAGATGACCGGCAGCTCGGCCATTCCGACCAACGACCAGGTCTCCAAGCTCGACACAAACGTCCCTCACAGTGCTCGAATCTGGAACTACTGGCTCGGCGGTAAGGACCACTTCGCCGCCGATCGTGCGGTCGGAGACCAGGTCCGGGCGGTGTTTCCGAGCATCGTCGAGAACGCTCGGGCGTCCCGGGCTTTTCTCATCCGCGCCATCCAGTACCTGGCGGGCGAGGTGGGCATTCGCCAGTTCCTCGACATCGGCACCGGGCTGCCGACCGCCAACAACACCCATGAGGTGGCCCAGGCCGTCGCGCCGGAGAGCCGAATTGTCTACGTGGACAACGACCCGCTGGTCTTGGTGCACGCGCGTGCCCTGCTCACCAGCAGCCCGAATGGCAGGACGGACTATATCGACGCGGACGCGCGCGACACCGACAAGATCCTGCATGAGGCGGCGCGGACTTTGGACTTCAACCAGCCGGTGGTGGTCATCATGCTGGGCCTCCTTGGCAACATCCCGGATTACGACGAAGCGCGTTCGATCGTGAAGCGGCTGATGGACGGTGTGCCGTCCGGCAGCTACCTGGTGATCAACGACGGAACCAACACCAGCGACGAGATCGCGGAAGGCGCACGGGTCTCCAGTGCGGGTGGCCACCCATACATCCTCCGGAGCCCGGACGAGATTGAACATTTCTTCGACGGCTTGGACCTACAGGAGCCCGGCGTGGTCTCCGCCCCGCGGTGGCGTCCCGAGCCCGGTTCCGCTCTCCCACCCGAGCTGGATGGCTACTGCGGGGTGGCGCGCAAGCCGTAGTGCCGGTTGCCTCTAGCTATCGCGCTGGTCGAGGTCGCGCAGGATTCCCTCGAGGATCTGCACGGTTCGCGCCGGCGGCTCGGCCTCGATACACAACCGTTCCATCGCGGCGGTGTACTCCTCGACGTCGTCGCGCTTGTCCAGGTAGAGCGCGCCGGTGAGCTGCTCAACGTAGACGACGTCGGGCAGCTCCGGGTCCGGGAAGCGCAGGAGCGAGAACGCCCCGCCGAGCGCGGCATGCCCGCCGGCGGCGAACGGCAGCACCTGTAGCCGGATGTTGGGCAGCTTGGTGGCCTCGATCAACGAGCCGACCTGACCGCGCATCACCGCCGGACCACCGATCAATCGGCGGAGCACGGCCTCGTCTACCACCACCCACATCTGCAGCTGATTGGCTCGCGTGAGCACCTGTTGACGCTCCATGCGAAGCGTGACCCGCCGCTCGACTTCCTCGGCGGGCGCGTTGCCGTGGCTGATCTTCACCACTGCGCGGGCATAGTCCGGCGTTTGCAGCAGGCCGGGTATGTACTGCAACTCGTAGGTGCGGATGATCTCTGCAGCGGATTCCAGGCCGAGGTACGGCTGGAACCAGGTTGGCAGCAGGTCGCTGAAGCGATGCCACCAGCCGGGAGCGTTCGCGCTGCGAGCCAGCCCGAGCAGTGTCGCCCGGTCGCGGGCGTCGGTCACACCGTAGAGGGTCAGCAGATCCTCGACGTCCCGTTCCTTGAAGCCCACCCGGCCAAGCTCCAGCCGGGTGATCTTCGAGTCCGACGCCCGAATCTCCCAGCCCGCGGCCTCGCGGCTGATGCCCTTGGCCTCTCGGAGCCGGCGCAGTTGCGTACCGAGGAGCATGCGCAGCACCGTCGGGCCACTGGCCGCTCCCCCGTCGGGCTGAGCGCTCGTCACTTGCGGACCTCCGGACGCCTACCCCGGGTCGCCTGCTGACCCGGTTAGCATGCCACGACGCACGGTAGTCCACATAGGTAAAACAACCGACAGACGACGCCGCGGGTCAGGGGTGCGACACCACATGGTCGAAGTCGCCGTCGCGTACCCCGAGGATGAACGCCTCGATCTCCGCAGCGGTGTAGATCAGCGCCGGACCGCCCGGATCGCGCGAGTTTCGGACCGCCACTCCCCCGGCGTCGGGCAGCGCGGCCACCTCAACGCAGTTGCCGCTTGCGCTGCTGTGCCGACTCCTGCGCCAAGTGAGCATCGAAAGCTGGCCAGCGGGCATCCCGTTGTACGGCTGATCCATCGAGCTCCTCATCCACCACCTGAGGGGCCGGGCGCGGGCCGGATCGCGGACCGGCTCAATGCCCCGCCCGGAATGCAACAGACGGCTGCAACTGCATCTGCTCTTGCGCTTGCAATAGACGAGCAGCAAGATATCACCCAGGCGGTGTAAATGGGCAGGTACTTTCCGTGGCCGTGACACCCCTGCACGGCGGACCGGCTCATTGGGAACGACACCAGGCAGGATCCGATGACAGGACACCCCTCGTGGATCCCGTAGTCGCGACGGCAGCCATCTCAGCCGCGTTCGGGGCCACGGGAGCGTGGCAGATGTATCGCCGCGCGCAGCGCGCCGAGCGCCACATCGAGGCCCTCGGCCGGGAACTTCTGACCGAGCGCCACGCAGCCAACCACGACCCGCTCACCGACCTGCTCAACCGTCGTGCCTTCTACCAGCAAGGCCTCGCAGTCGTCGCCGACCGGAGCCGCCATCCACTCGTCGCGCTCGTGCTCGACATCGACCGCTTCAAACAGGTCAACGACTACTTCGGCCACGCCGCCGGCGACGACGTCCTCGCCACGGTGGCCCGCCGCTTTGCCACGTACGCCGAGGGCAATCTTGTCGCTCGTCTCGGTGGGGACGAGTTCGCCGGCCTGCTCAGCGTCCCCATCACCGACGGCCAGCGGCTGCACCAGTTCGTGTTCGAGCTCGGCGCATTGGTGGCGCGCCCCATCGCCCTCGGTGACCACGTCGTCAGCGTTACCGCGTCGATCGGAATGGCGGCCGTACGCAGACCCGACGTCGCCTCCTTCGCCGAGGCGCTACGCGAGGCTGATCACGATATGTACCGCACCAGGGCGGCGGGCCGGACAGCCGTCCACCGCCGTACGGCGGAAGTTGTCCAGCACACCGCGGCGCGGTCTGCCCCGCCAAATCGTGGTTCGGTCACCCACCACGCCGGACGGTCGTCCCCCGCTGCCGAACGGCAGCCGGATTCCCCGACCCGCCGGCCACCGCGGGCACCCCAAGCCCCTGACCTGCAGCGGAGGTGAGCATGCCGGTCCCCACCATCCACCCGTCCCAGCGCGACCCGGCCACCATCTCGCCGACCGACACGTACCATCCGGCCGACCGAGTGTGGGTCTACCGAACGGGAACCTGGCGCGCCGGGATCATCGAACAGTCCTCTCCGTGGGCCGCCACGGTCACGTACCGCACCGGCCCAGACCGAGGCACCGGCGTGGACACGCTGACGGCGCCATACGTCCTGCCGCGCACGGACGCCGACCCACATCTCGACAACAGCCGGACGATCGGCAGTCCCCGACCTCCGTGGTGACGAGTCGCCGCCGGCCACCAGCGACCAGCGGCTATACCAGGGGCACGACGTCACGCATGACGCGCTCCAGCTGCTCCTCCGCGTCGGCGAGCGGCCAGACGAAGAGTTGTCGACTCCGGCGTCGGCGTAGGCGCGCAGCGCTTCGCACGCATAGTCTTCCTCGGATGATCATTGACGCTGACGCATTGGTCAGACGCTACCGACGGCCCGGATCCGCCTCGGGAGGCACGACGCCGACGGTGAGCAGGATGTTGGCGTACAGCCGCTGATCTCCCGTGGCGACGGCAACCGCCAGGTCCTGGCCGCGCGCGGCTGTGTAGAAGTCGTGTCGGGCGAGGCCGCTCAGTTCGACGCCCGGCAGGATGGCCCGGAACCGGGCGAAGATCGGCGGTTCCGGTCCTCGGTCGGGCCTCATCACGGTCGCCGCCTCCACCGGGATCGCGCTGACCACGGCGGTGAGCACGTCGTCCACCGGTATCTGTCCCGGGCGCAGGTTGAGGAACACCGTTGTCGCGTTGGGACCGACTCCGGTGGCATGGGGGTAGTTGCCGTCGGCGAGCAGGACGGTGGAGCCGTGGCCGGCGGCGGCCAGCGCGGCGAGCAGCTGCGGATGGGTCAGCGGGTAGCGGAGCACGAGGGGTCCTTCCGGGTCAGCCGGGTACAGGGACGATTGTCCTAGCAACCGCCGCGCCGGTGGTCCTACGGCGCCGCGAACTCGTCCGCGTCCCTCACGACGACAATGGAGAGATGGACGACGCCGTACGGGCCTACGTCGACGCCATCGCCCCCGAGCACCGGCCGCTGTTCGATAGGGTCCACCGACTGGTCCTCGAGGCGTACCCCGACGCGGCCGTTGTCCTCTCGTACCAGATGCCGACCTTCAAGGTCGGGCGCCGCCGCCTCTTCGTGGGCGTGTGGAAACAGGGGGTGTCGATCTACGGCTGGGGCGAGGGCCGTGACGGGGGGTTCACGGCACGCCATCCTGAGCTCAAGACGAGCAGAGGCACGATTCGACTGCGGCCCGACGACGCCGCGCGCATCCCCGACGAGGAGTTCCGCGACCTGGTGCGGGCCGCGCTCGACGCCTGATCGGGTTACTCGCGCGACGGCGCAGCCTCGCCGACTTCGGGAGATCGCGCCGAGCGGCTCGCCGTCACCATGAAGACCACGTGTCGGCCCACGTTGACCGCGTGGTCCGCGTAGCGCTCGTAGTAGCGACCCAGCAAGGCGGTGTCCACGGCCGCCTCGGCCCCGTCGGTCCATTCCTCGCTGAAGATGACCTGGAACAGGGAGCGGTGCAGCTCGTCCATGGCGTCGTCGTCCTGCTCCAGCTGGGCCGCTGTCACCGCGTCCTGTGTCGCGATCGCGGGCCCGATCTTGCTCGCCATCCGGTCCGCCACCTCGCCCATCTCCTTCACGACGGCAGCCACGGGTGCGGGGACCGCACAGCTCGGGAATCGACGGCGCGCCGTTCGGGCGACGTGGTCGGCGAGGTCACCCATGCGCTCCAGGTCGGCGGCGACGTGGAGTGACGTCAGCACCAGGCGCAGGTCGGAGGCGACCGGAGTCTGTCGGGCCAGGACAATGAACACCCGGTCTTCGACGATTCGGTACAGCGCGTCGATCTCGGCGTCCGCGGCGACCACGTCGTCGGCGAGCGCCCGATCGGGGTTGAGCAGCGCGGACGTCGCGCGCCGCATGGCCAGCGCGACCGCCTCGGCCATAGTCACGAGAGTGCCGCGGATCTCGGCCAATTCGGTGTTGAACTGCTCCCGCATCCGTACTCCATCGTCCTTGCGAGTCACCGTTGTTTCCGCCACCATCCGCGCGTAAACGCGGGCGAGAGGTGATCAGGGTGTGCGAGGGAAACCCTACCCGCGTGAGCGATCGTCCGGTGGGAGCAGGGATCCGAGGGGACCGAGGTCGAGGTTGAGGGCGGTCAGTCAGGCTTGCGGTGCATGCGGTAGTGCAGGACGAGGAACGGCAGCCCGAATACCCAGAAGGCGTGCTCTGCGACCAGCGCGTCGTGGGCGAGGTAGACGTCGAGTTGCTCGGCGAAGCCGTGCACGCTGAGCGCGGTGAGCGTGCGTGTTTCGGGGTCTACGTAGGTGAGGTAGTGGCCGGGATGCCCACCGCGACTTCGGCTGGTGAGGGTCAGCCCGCCGTCGGGTCGGGACCGTGGCTCCAGCGTGGCGGTGAAGCTGGCCTGCGGCAGGGGAAAGCCGACGCTGACGAATCCCTCGTCCCCGTGCCGGTAGGTCGTATAGATGCCCACGTAGATGGGCTCGTCGGTGTCGGCGAACGAGCGGATCCAGCCGCGGATGCTGACGATGCCATCCTGTTCGCCGCTGATGGTGTCGATCCGGCTCCGGATGCCGCGCTGCGTTTCGCGCTGATTCATCGGTACGCTGGCCTGCCCGAGTGGCCTGGCCACCAGGGTTCGATAGAACAGATAGCCGGGGCGTACCCACAGCCGCCAGCTCGGGATGATGTCCAGCGTGAAACGTGTGGTGTGTTCGTAGAAGGCACGCACGCGTGGATCGACGTCGGCGGGATCGAAGCGCGGACCGGCCAGCTCGTCCAGGGACGAGACGATCCCGACGTCGCGGGCGTCTGCCTGATACACGCCACCGACCACCGCGGCGAGGTCGCGCACGTAGCCGGTCCCGACATAGCGCGTGCGGGCCTCGAGCGGCACGACAAACGGCAGTTCGGCGGCGTCCACTCGCTCGGCGAGCAGACTGACCTGGGGATCGCGGAAGAGGATCGCGGATAACACCCGAAAGCTGGTGACGGTCGCGACGGCAACGATCGCGGCGGGCACCTCTCCCCACATCGCGTGCAGCGCCCAGCCAACGCCCGCCCCGACCAGCGGGCCCAGCAGAACCTTCTGCGGCCGTACGCCCAGCAAACCGGCGAGGGCGCCCGCCACCAGGCCGACGAAGGTCGGACCAAGGCCGGTCAGCCGACCAAGAGCCCAGCCGAGAGGGGCGATCACCGCGGCGCTCATCAAGATCCGTGACCAGAGTGCGGGTATCTCGCCGGGCCGTTGTCTCGCTCGGGCCACCGCCTCGCCCGCGCCGAGCAGTCCGCCGCCGACCAGCGTGCCGACCACGATGGCGGTGGCGCCCCAGCCGGCGGTGATGGCCGCACCGGCGACGGCACCGATGGCACACGCCAGACCCACGGAACCCGGCCGCTTCGCCGGCGAAGCCGAGTCCTCGACGATCATCATCGGGATCCTACCGGGGCGGCATACTTTGGCAGCTTCCTGCGAACGAGGGCGTCGCGGACCCATCATGAGAGCGTGTTCGTGATGCAACCAGTCGAGGTGCCCAGAAGGCCGGTCGCCGAGTTCACGGAGGTGATCGGCTCGGATCGCACCGTCCGGTTGATCGAGACGGCGGCGGATTTCCGGAGGCGGCTCGGTGGCCGGGTGATCTGGACCTTCAGTTCGACCGCCTCCGGGGGTGGCGTGGCCGAGATGCTGCAGGCCTTGGTCGGATACACGAAGGACCTCGCGGTCGACACGCGATGGTTCGTGATCGGGGGCGACCACGAGTTCTTCCGGATCACCAAGCGGGTGCACAACCGGATCCACGGTCAGCCGGGCGACGGTGGCGGCCTGGGCGCTGCCGAGCGCGCGCACGTCGAAGAGGTGCTCAACGCCAACGCCGAGAGCATCGCGGATCAGGTGAGCCCCGGCGATCTGGTGCTCCTGCATGATCCGCAGACCGCGGGCATGGCCCGCGCCATGGCTGAGCGCGGTGCGCTCGTCGTGTGGCGCTCGCACATCGGCATCGACGGCGAGAACGCGCACAGCCGTTCGGCGTGGGAGTTCCTAAGCCCCTTCCTGGCGTACGCCCAGGGCTTCGTGTTCTCCCGACGCTCGTACGCGCCGGCCGTGCTCGCCGACCGGCCGACCTGGACCATCCCGCCCTCCATCGATCCGTTCTCGCCGAAGAACGAGCCGTTGACCGATCCGGTTGCTCGGGCAATTCTCATCGTGTCGGGCCTGCTACCCGGCACGCCGGCCGTCGCGCCGACCTATGTCCGGCGGGATGGGTCGCCAGGGGAAGCCACCCGGCCGGCCTGGCTGGCCGCGGAAGAACTGCCCGCGCCCGACGACCCGATCGTCGTCCAGGTGTCCCGGTGGGATCGGCTCAAGGACATGACCGGCGTGCTGCAGGCGTTCGCCGACCATGTTGCCCCTGCCGGGCCGGGGACCCTCGTCCTCGCCGGCCCGGCCGTCGAAGGCGTCAGCGACGACCCCGAGGGCGCCGCCGTGTTCGCCGAGTGCCTGGCGGCCTGGCAGTCTCTGCCGGCGGCCCAGCGGGCACGTGCCGTTCTGATGACCTTGCCCATGTCCGACGTGGATGAGAACGCCATCATGGTGAACGCGCTGCAGCGCCACGCCCGGGTCATCGTGCAGAAGAGCCTCGCGGAGGGATTTGGTCTCACCGTGGCGGAGGGCATGTGGAAGGGGCGGCCCGTCGTCGGCTCCGCGGTCGGCGGCATTCAGGACCAGATCGTGGCTGGCACGGGCGTACTGCTGCCCGATCCCTTGGATCTGGCGGGCTTCGGCCGGGCCGTGCGCGACCTGCTCGATGACCCCGAGCGGGCGGAGCGCATGGGCCGGGCCGCACGCGAGTACGTCCGGGATCATTTCATCGGCGACGTCCACCTGCTCCGTTATGCGGAGCTGTTCGGCAGCGTCCTCAGCACGCTCGTGGACGCCCAGACCCGGTGATCGATCAGGCGACGGCGCCGCGAGCCACCAGGATGCGACGCAGCTGATCCGTCTGCTCCAGGACGTTCTTCCGCACGACCGGGCTGACCTCCGACGCCTGCGCCGATGCCTCCACGGCGTCCGCAAACGCCGCACCAACGCCGAAGAACGGGAACATCGCGAACGACAACACGATGGCGGGCACCATGCCCGCCACGTGCATCGACGGCATGGCGACGCGGAACCGCTCGGCGTACGCGGTAAGAAAGTCATCCTGTCCGGGGCGCCAGAACGCGGTGGCGAGATCACCCATCGAGCCGATCGGCACCTCGTGCCTCTCGACGATCGCCTCCCAGACGCGTTGCTTGGCGGCGTCGTCCGGGCGGGCGGCCTGCACCGTCAAGGCGCGCACCCAGGACTCGGGATTCGGGTCGCGCCGGGTCAGGGCGTCGACCTCGGCCTGGTCGTACTGCCCGAACTCGGCCGCGCGGACGAGTGTGCGCCAAACCAGGTCGACATCCTCGCCGGCGGCGGCCCGCAGCGTTTCGAGCTGGGGTGGGCTCGTCGCGGTCCGCGCCAGGGCGCGTATCGCGGCGTGCCGGTGAGCCGGGTTGTCCGCCAGTGCGACGCACATGTCGGCCACGGACGACATGAGATCGCTCCGCGACCCGGCGGGCGCCCACCGCTCGGCGGCGACGACGGCGAGCCGCAGGAAGGGTTCGATCACGCTGTCCGTGGTTTCGCGCGGAAGCACCCCGGTCACGCAGCGGATGAAATCTGCGGTGGCGATGTCCGCGGTCATCAGCATGTCCCAGGCGGTGGTGACCGCGACCGCCCGAGACATCGCGGATGGCAGCAGCCCGGCCGAGCTCAGTAGTGTCGCCCGCGACGTCGGGTCGGGACGGGTCGACGCGAACGTGAGGTCCTCGTCGTTCACCAGCAGCAGGTCGGCGGCCCCGGCGTCGCCGATGTCCGTCCGCTCGCCGGACGTCTCGACGGCGATCAGCCGCCGACGCACGAGGGCGTCCCCGTCCCGGTCGTAGACGCCCACGTCGAGCCGGTGTGGCCGCGGCTGACCACCGCCGGGTCCGGTCGCTCGCATCGACGTAGCGCCGTCCGCGGTGGCCTCGAGCACGAGTCGGTCCGTGCCGGCGGTGTCGAGCCAGCCCCGGGTCCACGCCGTCAGGTCGCGGCCCGATGCCCCCTCGATCGCGCCCATCAGATCGCCGAGCACGGCGTTGCCCCACGCCCGCTCCCGGAAATACGACCGCAGACCGGCAACGAACCGCGGCTCTCCGACGTACGCGACGAGCTGCTTGAGCACGCTCGCGCCCTTTGGGTAGGTGATCCCGTCGAAGATGGCGGCCGCCTCGGCGACATCGCGCACCGGTTGCCGGATCGGATGGGTGGTCGGCGCCATGTCGGCTACGTATCCGCCCAGCTTCCACCCGGCCAGGAACGACGACCAGGCGTCCGTGAAGGGGGTCGCCGACGTAGCGGCCCAGTGGCTGGCCCACTCGGCGAACGCCTCGTTGAGCCACAGGTCGTCCCACCAGCGCATGGTGACGAGGTCGCCGAACCACATGTGCGCCATCTCATGTAGAAGGACGAGGGCGCGGTTCTCGCGTTCCTGGTACGTCGGGTCGTTGCGATAGATGAACGCGTCGGACCACGTGACGCAGCCCCAGTTCTCCATTGCACCGCCCATGTCGGGCGCGAACACCTGATCGTACTTGCGCTGTGGGAACGGCAGGTCGAACCGCTCACCGAAGAACGCCAGACCGGCCGCGGTGATCGCGAACAACTCGTCTGCGTCGCGATCGAGGAAGCCGGCCAGCGACCGGCGCACGAACAGGCCGAGGTCGTAGCCGCCGCGGTCGGAACGGATCTCATAGAACGGCCCCGCGTTGACCACCGGCACGTACGTCGACAAGGGCGGCGTGGCCGCGAATGTCCACCGTCGGGCGGTACCAAGGTCGTCGACCTCGGGATCGCCGCTGTTGCTCGTGACCGTCCACCCCGATGGCGCCAGGACCGTGAACGCGAATGGTGCCTTGAGGTCCGGCTGGTCGAAGCAGGCCCACACCCTCCGGGCATCGTCGGGCTCAAACGACGTCCAGACGTACACCTCCTTGTCGGAGGGGTCGACACAGCGCTTCACGGCGGCGCCCAGGCTCGTCGACCGCTGCACGGACTCGACCACGAGCGTGTTGTCCGCGGCCAGGTCGGTCAGCGCGATCCGATCGTCGCCGATGGCCTCCGCGGGGACCGGCACGCCGTTGAGAACGGCGGAGACGACCTCGGCGGCGCAGTCGATGAACGTCGAGCCTCCGGCCGTTGAACAGGAGAACCGCACCGTCGAGACGGCGCGGAACGCGTCACCGTCGGCAAGCTCGGTGAGATCGACGGCGATGTCGTAGCGAGTCACCGAGAGGAGGGTGGCTCGCTCCTCCGCCTCCTCGCGCGTCAGGCTCCGCAGCTCGGTCACGTCCAGTCCTCCCGGGCATCAGTGGTTGTGTCCGCGACGCTAGCCAAGCAACCTGCGCCATGTCGATCCGATCTGGGTACTCGTCGTAGGCTGATGCGGACCATGCCTCGCTTCGCCAGGACCCTTACACCGGCCGGCTTCCTGCTCGCCGGCTTGTGCTTTCTGCTGCCCTTCGCCACGGTTTCGTGCGATGCACCCGGCGGGTTCGGCCGCGCCGCGCCGGGTGGCACCACCAGCTACACCGGCGTTGACCTGGTACTCGGTGGTGCGCCCTCGGTGGACAAGCCGGCGCCCGCAGCGCAGCAACGTGACGATCGGCTCGACGTGCAGCCGCTCGCCCTGGCGGCAGCGATGTTGATCGTCGGTGCTGGCGTGGCCACGGCGGTGCTTCGTGAGGCACGCGTGCGCCGACTCACCGCCATCGCCATCGGGACGGCCGCGGCAATCGTCCTCGTGGCCAATCAGGCGACCACGGAGGGGGTGCTCGCGGCACGACTACGGGAGCAGCTGGCCGTCCCGATGCCGGCCGGCAAGCGTGCCGCCGATTTCGTACACACGGGCGAGGGGTTCGGCGCGTGTCTCCTGGTGCTGCTGTGTGTCATCGTCGGCAACGCGATCGCGGCCGCATGGCGATCGTGGCAGGTTCGACGAGAGCGACGGGCATTCGTCGCCGGGTCACCGGAGGACGGCCTGCCCATTCCGGTCGATCCCTGGGCCGGGTCCGCCGAAGGGTGAGTTGCCCGCGCCAACCCATGTATGTGCGGAGAACTCCACGCCCGCACAGACGTGCGTACACCCACGCGGGCGTGCAGGGCGGCCTCATGCACCCCGCCTCATTCGGAGAGCAGCATGCCGTCCAGCGACGGGATCGCCGATTGCCGAGGGATGCCGGGTGACCGGTCCTCACGCACAGAAGACGAATCGGTCCCCGACCGGGTAGCACGTTCACGGACGATGGCAGGCTTACCCGTCGGCCGGTTGCGGCTCGGGGGCCGTCCAGCGCTGCTCGATGCGCCCGTACCGCCAGACGGCCAGCGCCGCCAGCCAGGTGACCACGAACAAGGCGACGATGGCGTACCCGACGTGGTTCAGATCGACGGCCGCCACCGCTGCTAGCGGGCCGCGGGTGATGCCGAGCTTGTCGGCGACGAGACCGACCAGCTCAATCGTTCCGATGATCGCCGCCACCGCCACCGACAACCCCGTGATCGTGATGTTGTAGTAGACCTTGCGGACCGGTTTGGCGAACGCCCAGCCGTACGCGAAGTTCATGAAGCAGCCGTCGGCGGCGTCCAGCAGCGACATCCCGGCCGCGAAGAGCACGGGCAGGGTGAGGATCGCGTACCACGGCAGCGCGAACGCCGCGGCGCCCCCGGCCAACACGAGCAGCGACACCTCGGTGGCGGTGTCGAACCCGAGCCCGAACAGAAGCCCGACGGGGTACATGTGCCACGGTTTGCGTACCGCCCTGTTGACCGGGCGGAGCACGCGGTTGAGCAATCCACGGTTGTCCAGGTGGCGCTCGAGCGCGGCCTCGTCGTACCCGCCGCCGCGCATGCGCTTGAACACCCGCACGATCCCAGCCAGCACGACCAGGTTGACGGCGGCGATGAGCAGCAGGAACACGCCGGAGACCAGGGTGCCGATCAGGCCGGTCGCCGCCTGCAACCCAGATGCGTCGCTGCCAACCTGCCCGGCGAGCGCGCGCATGCCGATGCCGAGCACGAAGCACAGACCGAACACGATCGATGAGTGGCCGAGGGAGAACCAGAAGCCAACCGAGAGCGGCCGCTGGCCGTCTGACATCAGCTTGCGGGTGGTGTTGTCGATTGCCGCGATGTGGTCGGCGTCGAACGCGTGCCGCATGCCGAGCAGGTACGCGGTAACGCCCAGCCCGATGCCGAACACTCCCGCGTCACCGAGGTCGTAGCGGTGCGGGGCCACCAGCCAGAACAGCGTGCCCCAGCCAACCACATGCAGCAGCGCCACAAACCCGGCCATCCCGGCGACCCGGGTCCACTCCTGGCGAGTCAACACCTATTCCGCCCCCCGTCCGCGCCCGCGGATCCCTGCCGCCGATCCTAAAAGCGACGAGGAGCTTATTGCAAGACTTTTGCAACAGCGTCCGGCTGGCGTTAGCGTCCGCCTGGCTGACGGGGCGTCGGCCGGCCCGACCATCCCCTGCTATGGCAGCCGCACCTCGAACCGGCAGCCACCCGGCACGTTACGCACCGCGACCGTGCCGCGGTGAGCCTCGACCAGACCACGCACGATCGCCAGTCCGAGTCCCCCGCCGCCAGCCGCCGGCGTGCCGTCGCCCCCGCCCGCCCCGGTCGGCGTACGCGCCGCCTCGCCGCGAAACGCCGTGTCGAAGACGCGGGGTAGGTCGGCGTCGGGGATGCCGCCGCAGCCGTCCGTTACGGCCAGCCAGCCGCCGCCGTTGTCCCGGCCGCCGGTCACCGTCACGGTCGCCTCCGAGGGCGTGTGCCGAATCGCGTTGCGGAGGAGATTCGCCACGATGCGAGACAGCTCCGGCTCGCTGCCCCGCACGGTGGGCCAGCCGTCCTCGGCGGCGATCAGCCGCACGCCGCGAGCGGTGGCGACCGGTTTCGCGGAGGCGACCGCGTCGGAGACCACGTCGCCGAGCGCGACCGAGTCGAGGCTGAGTCGCAGCGCGCCCGCGTTGATGCGGGACATCTCGAACAGGTCGTCCACCAGCCGCGCCATCCGGTCGGTCTCCTGCCGTATCCGGCGGTGGTAGTCGGCGATCGTGGCCCGGTCGTCCACCACCCCATCCTCGAGCGCCTCCGTCATCGCCCGCAGACCGGCCAGCGGCGTCCGCAGGTCGTGCGAGACCCACGCGATCAGCTCGCGCCGGCTGGCCTCAATCCGGCGCTCCCGTTCGAGTATCTCGGTCGCCCACATCGCCTCCGTGGTCACCCGCCGCCCCGACCAGAGCGCCACGGCGAGGCTGACCACGCCGGCGACGGCCAGCACGATCAGCAGGATGTTCAGGTCGTGCCGGGACAGAAACATCGCGTACGCCGCGCCGAGGACCCCGGCCAGCACGGCGAGCACGGTAACCGCGAGCAGCACACAGACGTACAGGGTCACCGAGCGTCCGCGGATCCTCAGCAGCAGCGCGACGCCAGGGACCGCGACGGCCAGCGAGCCGGCCAGCGCGATCACGAACGTGAGCGCCAGGTCAGACACCGGTGCCTGCCTCGTACCGGTACCCGACGCCCCAGACGGTCACGATGCGGCGCGGCCGGGCCGGGTCCTCCTCGACCTTCTCTCGCAACCGTCGCACGTGGACGGTCACCGTGGAGTGGTCGCCGAACGTCCAGCCCCACACCGCGTCGAGTAGTTCTGCCCGCTTGAAGGCCCGGCCGGGGTTGCGCAGGAAGAAGGTGAGCAGGTCGAACTCGCGTACCGTCAACGCCAACGCTGCGCCGCGCACGGTCGCGACCCGGCGGGCCACGTCGACGACGACGGCGCCGTCGGCCAGCGTCTCCGGCGCGTCGGCGGTCGCGACCCGGCCCGCGCGGCGCAGCACGGACTGCACCCGCAGCGTGAGTTCGCGCGGCGAGAACGGCTTGGTCACGTAGTCGTCCGCGCCCAGCTGCAGCCCGAGCACGCGGTCGGCCTCCTCGCCCAGCGCGGTGAGCATCACGACCGGCACGTCGGGCGCCCGGGTCCGCAGTCGCCGGCACACCTCCAGCCCGTCGATCCCGGGCAGCATCAGGTCGAGCACGACCAGATCGGGAACGTCCCGGCCGAAGACCTCGAGCGCATCCGGCCCGTCCGCGGCGAGGGTCACCGCTAGGCCGGCGCGCTCAAGGTAGCGCCGGACCACGTCACTGACCGTGGGGTCGTCGTCGACGACCAGCACCCGCTGGCCCATCGTCCAAGCGTACGGGCGGGGAGGCATCGCACCGGTGCGCCGGGACGAGACGTCAGCGACGCGTAATGCCTCACCCGGGTGGTGGCATCCTGCTCGGATGGCTGTGCTGACGGTACTGGCCGGGTTGTCGGTGCTGGTCTGGCTCTGGCTGACCCTGTTGCGCGGGATGTTCTGGCGCACCGACGTCCGGCTGCCGGCCGGGGCGGATCCCTCGCCCTGGCCGTCGGTGGTCGTGGTGATACCGGCTCGGGACGAGGCCGAGGTGTTGCCGGCCAGCCTGCCGTCTCTGGTCGCCCAGGACTACCCCGGCCCGGTACGGGTGATCCTGGTCGATGACAACTCGTCTGACAGCACCGGGACGTTGGTGGCTGGACGATGGCCCGAGGTGAACCTGATCACGCCCGGCGAGCCGATGCCGGGCTGGACCGGGAAGCTATGGGCGCTGCGGGCCGGGATCGCCCAGGCCGGCCCGGTGGAGTTTCTCCTCCTCACCGACGCGGATATCGCCCACCGACCCGGTTCGCTGACCGCGCTGGTCCGCGCGGCCACCGCCAACCAGCTGGATCTGGTCTCCCAGATGGCCCGGCTACGGGTGCGGGCCGGGTGGGAGCGGCTGATCCTGCCGGCATTTGTCTACTTCTTCGTGCTGCTGTACCCGTTTCGGTGGGTCAACCGGCCGCGCACACGGACCGCCGCCGCGGCCGGTGGCTGCTCGCTCGTCCGCCGGGCGGCCCTGGAACGCGCCGGTGGGCTGGACGCGATCCGGGACGCGGTAATCGATGATGTGGCGCTTGCCCGCCTCCTCAAGCGCTGCGGCTCCCGGATCTTCCTGGGCTTGGCCGACCTGGTGGGCTCGGTCCGACCGTACGACGACCTGGCTTCTCTGTGGCGGATGGTGTCGCGCAGTGCGTACGCGCAACTCCGGCACTCGCCCGGGCTGCTCGCCGGTACCACGCTAGGGCTGGCCGTGGTCTTCGCGGTGCCGCCGGTGGCCACGATGGCTGGCGCCGTCTTCACCGACTGGCCGACCTTGCTGACCGGCGCGGCGGCCTGGCTGTTGATGGCCGGAACCTTCACGCCGATGCTGCGCTACTACGACCAGCCAGTCACGGCCGCCCTCCTGCTGCCGTTCACCGCCGTCCTCTACCTGGCGATGACCGTCGATTCGGCGATCCAGCACCACCGCGGTCGGGGTGCCGCCTGGAAGGGCCGAACCTATCCGGCGCCGGAGCGTTGACCCGACGTCGCGTACCGCAGAGTAAAGGCTGCGAGCGACCACAATCACCGAAACCATCGTTGGTTCCGCAACCGTGACGACGGTCGGGGTCCGCCATCATCCTGTGACTCACCGCCCGGACCGCCGCCCAGGAGGGTGTCCATGCCCCGTACTGCGCAAGACGAGACAGTCAGCGGCACCCAGTTGGCTCGGTCGCTGCTCACCGGCGAGGGCTGGCCGTACCTGCTTGTGCCGTTCATTCCCCTGGCGCTGATCCTCGAGTTCGCTCACGCCGGCGCCACCTGGGTTTTCGCGGCCTCGGCGCTCGGCGTGATCCCGACCGCGGCGCTCATGGGCCGGGCCACCGAGGAGTTGGCCAGCCGGGCGGGTCCGGGCATCGGCGGCTTCCTCAACGTCACGTTCGGCAACGCTCCGGAGCTCATCATCGCGCTGTTCGCGCTGAACGCCGGCCTGCACGAGGTGGTCAAGGCGTCGCTGGTGGGGTCGATCCTCGGCAACATCCTGCTCGTGCTCGGCGGGGCGATGCTGCTGGGCGGGCTGGGCCGGGACCGGCAGTTCTTCGACCGCACCGCGGCGAGCGTGTCGTCGCTGATGCTGCTGCTGGCCGCCGTCGCGCTCATCATGCCGGCGACGTTCCAGCTGGTCGCCGGAGGCGGGCTGCCATCGGCCGCTGACCGGGCGGTCCGGTTCCCCGACGACCTGCAGGTGCTCTCCGTTGGCGTGGCGATCGTCCTGCTGCTGTCCTACGGCGCCGGGTTGTTGTTCTCGCTGAAGACCCACAAGGACCTGTTCAACCCGGAACACGACGAGGAGGATCACGTCGATCCACCGTGGACGGTGCGGCGCAGCGTGACCATGTTGGCGATCGCGGGGATCGCCGTGGGCGTCATGTCGGAGGTGCTCGTAGGGTCGATCACCGAGGCGTCGGAGCACATCGGGCTGTCACCGTTCTTCGTCGGCATCATCGTGGTGGCCATCGTCGGCAACGCGGCCGAGCACTGGGTGTCGATCTACTTCGCCCGCCGCAACAGGATGGACCTCGCGGTCAACATCCCGGTCGGCTCGGGCGCACAGATCGCCCTCTTCGTCGCGCCGATCCTCGTGCTGGCCTCGTTCGTGCTCGGCCCGTTCCCCATGGCGCTCGTCTTCAACGGCTTCGAACTGCTGGGCATCTTCCTGGCCATCCTCGTCGCCCACGTGGTCACGCAGAAGGGCGAGTCCACTTGGTTCGAAGGCCTGCAGCTCCTGGCCGTCTACGCGATGCTCGGCTTGACCTTCTACTTCGTCAAGTAGAGATCTACTGTGGACCGTCTGGGAGGCTCGCGACCGGCGGCCTAGAGCTCAACTGGAGTGGTCGGCCTTAACGGCGAGCACCGGACAGTCTGCCTCGAGCAGGATCCGTTGCGATGTGCTGCCCATGATGAACTTGCCGACCGCCGACCGGCGCCGCAGGCCGATCACAATGAGTTCCGCGCCGGATTCGGCGGCCGCGTCGATGACCTCGTCGGCGGGGTCCTTGCCGCGGATCAGTTGGCGGACCTCGAAGCGTACGCCGGCGCCCGCCAGCTCTGCCCGGACCACATCCAGGTCCTGCTCGGTGGCGACGCCGGCCTCGGTCCAGGCCTGTCCGCGGGCCGCGTTGAGCACCAGCAGGTCCTCGCCGCGGAGGGTCGCCTCCACGACGGCCCGGCGCAGCGCCGCCCGACCCTCGGGCCTGGGCACGTATCCGACGACGATCGTCACGGTCTCTCCCTCGGGTCGTTGCCCGGAGCCCGGCCGGCGTCGGCCGGGCCGGCACCCGCGTCGGGCTCGGCCTCGGCGGGACGGTCGGCGGACGCGTCGCGCAGAGCCGCGGTACCGGCGGAGCCGTCACGGGGTTCCGGAACGGTCAAGCCGGCCGTGCCGTCCCCGCGGGGTCGGCCCGACAGCGCGGGTTCGCGCCGGGCTTCCTCCTCGACGAGCTCCTCGGCCAGCTCCACGAGTGCGTGGGCGTGCCCGGCATGCAGCTCATGCCGCGTCGGGCGCAGCCGCCGCACCACAAACCGGTTGACCAGGGGCCAGAGCACCAGCAACGCGATGATGGCGTAGATGGTGATCGAGAAAGCGGTGTTGAACAGGCCGGTGATCTGGCCGTCGCTGATCTGCAGCGCGCGGCGCATCTGCACCTCGGCGCGCGGGCCGAGGATGACACCGATGATCGCTGGCACGACCGGCAAGCCGTACCGGCGCATGAGGAAACCGAGCGCGCCCATCGCGAACAGCACCATGAGGTCCACGGTGGAGCTGTTCACCGCGTACGCGCCGAGGCTGGCGAAGAACAGGATGCCCGCGTAGAGGTACGGGCGCGGGATGTGCAGGA
Organism: Micromonosporaceae bacterium; assembly: GCA_036506795.1. Classification (GTDB taxonomy): domain Bacteria; phylum Actinomycetota; class Actinomycetes; order Mycobacteriales; family Micromonosporaceae; genus DASXRC01. The sequence continues at coordinate 1,801 of DASXRC010000011.1, read as the reverse complement.
GCTTCGCCCAGATCGGCGCGAGCGGCAGGTTGAGGACCAGCAGGATCGCGTTGCCGATCAGCAGGCTGGCCAGCAGCCCCCACACCAGCTTCGGCTCGTTCTCCAACAACAGCGGACCGGGCTGGATTCCGTACTGCTGGAACGCGGCTAGCAGCACGGCGGCGGTCGCCGTGACCGGCAGGCCCAGGGTGAGCAGCGGGACGAGGCCGCCCGCGGCGGACGCATTGTTGGTCGCCTCCGGCCCGGCCACGCCCTCGATGGCGCCGTGGCCGAACTCGTCCGGACGCTTGGTCAGCTTCTTCTCGGTGACGTACGAGAGGAACGTCGGCAGCTCCGCGCCGCCGGCCGGCACCGTGCCGAACGGGAACCCCAGCGCGGTGCCGCGCAACCATGGCTTCCAGGATCGGCCCCAGTCCTCCCTCCCCATGCGGGCGCGTCCGGTGGGGATGACCTGGGCCGTGGCGCGGCGCAGGTGCGCGGCGATCCACAGCGCCTCCCCGAGGGCGAACAGCCCGACCGCGACGACGATGATGTCGATGCCATCGGCCAGCTGCGGTACGCCGAACGTCAGCCGCTGCTGGCCCGTAACCTGGTCGATGCCGACCAGCCCGATGGTCAGGCCGATCAGCAGGGAGGCGAACCCGCGGATCCAGGACGCGCCGAGCACCGACGTCACGGCGACGAAGGCGAGCACCATGACCGCGAAGTAGTCCGGCGCCCCCAGCTGGACCGCGAGCCGCACGATCGTCGGCGCGAGCAACGCGACGAGCAGCGTTCCGATGGTCCCGGCGACGAAGGAGCCAATCGCCGCCGTGGCGAGGGCCGGCGCGGCACGGCCCGCCTTGGCCATCTTGTTGCCCTCGATGGCGGTGACCACCGAGGCGCTCTCCCCCGGCGTGTTCAGCAGAATCGACGTCGTCGACCCGCCGTACATGCCGCCGTAGTAGATGCCGGCGAACATGATGAACGCCGGGACCGGGTCCTCGATGCCGTAGGTGAGAGGCAGCAGGAGGGCGATCGTCATGGCGGGGCCGATGCCCGGCAGCACGCCGATGGCGGTGCCCAGCACCACGCCGATGAACGCGTAGAGCAGGTTGGTCGGCGTCAGCGCGGTGCCGAAGCCTTCCAGCAACGAGATCAGGCCGTCCATCTACAGGATCCCCTTCAGGACGCCGACGGGCAGGTTGATGCCCAGCCCCACGACGAACAGGTACCAGGTGCCCACCGACAGCACCCCGGCTATCAGCAGGTCCCGGACGTAGCGCCGGCTGCCCAGCGCGTACGCGCAGCCGAAGAACAGGATGCCCCCGGAGATCGGCCAGCCGACGCGCTCGATCAGCACGACGTTGGCCAGGAATGAGCCGGCGATGATGAGCACGGCGCGCCAGTCGGCCCGGTGGGACAGGTCGATGTCCTCGCCCCCCTCGGGCTCGCCCCGTCCACCGCGCAGCACGTCGATGGCCAGGAGCACGGCGATCACCAGCAGGAGCACGCCCACGACCACCGGCACGGCCCGGGGACCGACCGGGCCCCGCTGTCCCAGACCGGTGGTCATCCGCTCCGTGTCGATGAGCACCAGCGCGCCCAGGGCGAGCAGGAACAGGGCCACCACCAGTTCGGAGCGGCCCTGCCCCCGCTTGACGGATGGCGATGTCACGTGGTCAGCCCCAGGTCACGGAGCACGCCGGCCACCCGCTCGTCCTCGCTCTTCAGGAACGTGCCGAACTCGTCCCCGGTCAGGAACGCGTCGGTCCAGCCCTTCTCCGCCAGCGCGTCCTTCCACTGCTGCGAGTCGTGCATC
>DASXRC010000010.1:0-1782 GCA_036506795.1 Micromonosporaceae bacterium | reverse complement strand
CGACGGCCAGCTCCGCGTTGGGGTCCAGCGGGATGTGGTCGCCGCCCGTCGGGAGCGGCAGGCGCGCCGGGCTCCAGCGCGCAGCGTCGAGGTCCGGCCCCCTGAGCTCGTCGTAGGTGACGAAGCCGTCGCGGGCGGCGGTTGCGGCCTGCGTCTCAGGCGTCGCGGCTTCCGCCCCCAGTCCGGGTCGGTCGCGATCCGTGGCCATGATCGGTCTCCTTTCGTTTACGCTCTCAAGGGGAAGACCCCCGGCGGCCCGGAGACGTGACGTCACATTCAGCGCCCGGGACGGGTCTACAGATTATGGACGAACGCGACTGGCTGGCAGAACGATTCCAGGAGCACCGGCCCCGGCTGCGAGCCGTCGCCTACCGGATGCTGGGCTCCACGAGCGAGGCCGCCGACGCCGTCCAGGAGGCGTGGATCCGGCTCAGCCGCTCCAACGCCGGCGAGATCGACAACCTCGAAGCCTGGCCGCATCCGCGGTGCGGACACGACCCCGACGCCGACGCGGCCGCACAGCAAGAAGTCGTTGAAGCCTTCCTGGCCGCCGCGCGCGATGGAGACTTCGACGCCCTCGTCGCCGTGCTCGATCCCGACATCGTGGTCCGCGAGGACACCGGCAGCGGGACCATCATCGAGGTTCGCGGCGCCGAGAACGTCGCCCGCAGAGCGATGGCCTTCTCGCAGCTCGGCCTCGTCGCGCGGCCCGCGCGTATCAACGGCGCGGCCGGCTGGGTCTCACTGCTCGACGGAGAAGTCTACGCGATCGGCGCCCTCACGCTGCAGAACGGGCGGATCACGACGATGGACATCCTCCTAGACCCCGCACGCCTCGCCCGCCTCGACCTCAAAGCCTTCGACTCCCGACCTTGACGGGACTCGAATCGACCAATTGTTCGAGCCGAGTGTGGTCTGGTAGATCCGGCTCAGCCCTCGGCATACGAACCGGTCCTGCCGCTGGTGTATGTCCACTGCCGTCCGATGGGTAGAGGAGCCAGGCTCACCGAGGTATCGACCGCGTCCGGCGCACCCCGCACCTGCCCTACTCGTTCCTGCGCCGCCACGCCGTCAACCGTCGACGAGTCGGGAGTGGTGCTTGGCGAACACGTCGGCCCGCTGGTCGCGTCCGGCCCTGGCGACCGCCTCGATCGCGTCAAGCGCGTCCACTGGCGCGTGCACGGCCCCGCCATCAGCGCACCAGCACAGCAACCTGAGCCGGCCCAACAGCGCCGTCAACCCAGCACCCATGGGCCTGTAACGGTAGTTTGTTGGTTACGGCGGCAGGTAGGTAGATCGGCCTCCCTGCCCTGACCCAGCCAGGCGCGCACCCGCCGCAACGCCTGCGGCCTCCGGGGGAGCAACACCATCCGCGAGATCGCCGGCCGCATTCGTCGACGGGCTCACCGCGGCAACCTGGGTCGGTGCGACGGTGGTCGGTCTGGCAAGGCCACCGCAACCCAGCACGGCCCGGGCCGAGGCGTCGGGCACCGACTCCGCGCGCGCGGAGGTCCTTGCGGGGAAGCGTCTCGGTCGAGGAAGGTAGCCGGCATGGATCGTCGTCATGCCGCCACCACGGCCGCTCACGGCCACGGCGCCGCGGTCGCCGCGGGACGGCCGCGGTGAACGAGGGCGGCACCAGGGCGATCGTGGCCGCGTTCCTGGCCAATCTCGGCATCGCGATCGTCAAGTTCGTCGCGTTCCTGTTCACCGGCGCGGCCTCGATGCTGGCCGAGTCGATCCATTCGGTGGCCGACACCGGCAACCAGGCCCTGCTCGCCC
>DASXRC010000009.1:0-10619 GCA_036506795.1 Micromonosporaceae bacterium | reverse complement strand
TACGCGTTCGGGAAGCTGGCGCCCGAGGCCTTCAGGTTGCCGGACAGGCTCGCGATATCGGAGCCACCGTTCGAAGATCCGTTGCTCGGCGTGTCGTTGTCGTTGCCGCCGCAGCCGGCGAGTGCGAGCGCGGTGAGCGCGACACCAGCCATACCGGCGAGGACGCGCCGCGAAAGCACGTTGCGGTTCACCTGAGGTTTGCCTCTCTGTAGGGGTCACGCCGGCCGCACCCCGGCCGACGAGGCGACGGTAGGAGCGGCAGGTAGCCGGCTGGCCGGTCGCGGGTTAACCGGGGGTGAACACGTGCGGCCGCTTGGGTTGCGCCTGACTGAGCGTGAGATGTCCGCCACGTGAACTGGGCCGATCAGACCCGGCGCCGCAGGCTCACGTCGGTCGACCACCGTGCGAATCCGAGCTTCGTGTAGAGGGCGACCGCGGTGGTGTTCGACTCGTCGACGTAGAGCATCGCCTGGTCCAGCCCCACCGATCGCAGGTGCCGGAGGCCTGCGAGGGTCAGCGCGGTGCCCAGGCCCATCCCGTGCGCGGCCGGGTCGACGCCCAGCACGTAGACCTCGCCGATCGGATCGTGGTGGTGCGGCTCGGCGCCGTCCGAGAGCACCTCGGTGTGCCGCGAGCCGTGCACCTTCGTCCAGTTAAAGCCGAGAAGCCGACCGCCGTCGGGCTCCGGCCGCGCGCCCAACCGACCCGCCCACAGCTCCGGCGACGCCTCGGCGATCAGGAACCCGGCCGGGTCGAACCACGGCTCGGTCATTCGGATCCGCAGGTCGTCGACCGTCCATCGGCCCTGCTCGGGGTGCTCGGCGAATGCCCGGGCGTTGACGGCGATCCAGGCCACGTCGTCGTCGCCCGGCCGGAAGTCGCGCAACGTCACCCCCTCGGGCAGCTCCGGCTCCGGCACGGGCGCGAACAGTGAGCGGCGCATCTGCCAGAGCACCCGCCCGCGGTCGAATCCCATCGAGAGCGCGAGCGCGCTCGCCGACGGATGATCCCCGTGGGCCCACAGCCGCAACCGGCCGCGCGGGTCCACCTGCTCGGCCGCCTCGATCACCGCATTCACCAGCGCGCGGCCGAGCCCTCGCCGGCGCCGCACGGGGTGCACGACCAGCTCGGCCGACGCGCCCTCGACCAGGTCCGTCGTGTCCACATGCGCGTACCCCACGAGCGCGCCGTCCGGGTCCCGCGCCAACAGGTGTACGGCCGGAGCCTCCCCGCCGTGCCGGATGTGGAGGACGACGTGCTCCGACAGGGGAAACGCCCCGTCCGTGTCCCCGGCCGCCTGGGCCAGGGCGAGCACGTCCCGCACGTCTTCCGGGCCGAGGTGCCCGACCCGCTGGATCGGTGGTGTGGCAGCGGGAGCCGCCGCGGTGGTCACCCGGTCACCGTATCCGCAGGCGCGCGGCCCGCGGCGTCAGACGGTGACGGGGGCCACCTCGACCTCCGGCAGGGATCGGGCCGGCGGGACCACGAACTTGTACCCGACCTGCCGGACAGTGCCGATCATGGACTCGTACTCGGAGCCGAGCTTCGCGCGCAGGCGCCGCACGTGCACGTCCACGGTGCGGGTGCCGCCGAAGTAGTCGTACCCCCAGACCTCGCGCAGCAGCTGGTCGCGGGTGAAGACCCGGCCGGGGTGCTGGGCGAGGAACTTGAGCAGCTCGAACTCCTTGTAGGTCAGGTCGAGCGGCCGCCCCTTGAGCTTCGCGGCGTACGTGTCCGGGTCGATGGTCAGCTCGCCGGCACGGATCAGGCCACCGGTGCCCGTGGCGGCGGTGGTGAGCCGGCCGGCGGCCAGCCGCAGCCGGGCCTCGACTTCGGCCGGCCCCGCGGTGGCCAGGATCACGTCATCGACGCCCCAGTCGGCGTTGAGCGCGATCAGCCCGGCCTCCGTGACCACGGCTATCAGCGGGACCCCCAGGCCGGTGGCGTGCAGCACGCGGCACGTGGACCGCGCCTCAGACAGCTCGGAACGGGCGTCCACGAGGACCGCGTCCGGGCTGGGGCCGGAGACCAGCGTCCGCACGTCGCGCGGGGCGGTGCGGATGGAGTGCGGCAGCAGGTCGAGCGCGGGCAGCACCGCGGACGGCTCGCCAACGCGAGCCGGCACGAGGAGCAGGATCTCCAACGACATCACCTCCGCGACGCGGTCCCCGAATGGAGCCCGGCGTCGCTGACGGGGTGGGTAAGCCACGAGAATAACGGATCGCCACCGCATGACGCGGGCGTGAAGTCCGGCACACGCCGCCCGCGCAAACCGTCAGCTCCCGATCTGGCACCATCGGTGCGTGTTCCCCTCGTCGCCCCAACAGGCCGACCGCGACCCCTGGCCGCCCGGTCGACCGGCCCCGCCCTCCGGCCCCGCTCCCCAGGAGCGGCGCACCGCCGCCAACGCGCCGGGCGGTGCGGAGGGCGTAGAGACTGGTCCCCACGACCTCGGCCTGGTTCCGGTACGCCGGTTTCTCTCGCTGGCCATCGCCGGCTTCGCCGCGCTGCTCGGCATAGGCCTGGTCTTCGGCGCGCAGACCGCCGGACCCGGGGCGGCCCGCATTCCGTACGCAGTCGTGATCTTCGGGGTTCAGCTGCTGTTCGTGCTCGCCTGGACGATGGCGATGCGTCCGGCGGCGCTGCCGGTCGTCGCGTGCGTGGGCGCGGCGACGGCGGCTGTGGCGGATATCGCGGCCGTGCGGCCGGACGTGGCGGCCCTGGCGCCGCTCGGCCTGGTCGCCGCCGGTGGCGCCGTCGCGGGCGTCCTCGGCCAGCTGTTCCGGTCGGCCGACCGGGCACGGGCGACCGAGTCGCTGGGTGCGACACTCGTCATCGTCGTCGGCGTCGTCGCGTTGGCGACGCTGATCGTGCTGACCCGGCTCGCCTCCGGCACCCAGGCGATCGTCGTCTGCCTGACCGCGACCGGGGTGTCTCTCGTGACCGCCCGCATCCTCGACACCCTCGCCCCCGTGCCGCGGCCGGCGCCGCAGGTCCCGCGCGGGGCGCTCGGCGTGGTGGTCGGCGCGATGCTCGGGACGCTCGCCGCCGCAGTGCTCGGCAGCTATGTCTACCCGTTCACACCGACGAGCGGGGCGGTGGTCGGTCTCGTCGCCGCCGGCGCGGCCGGGCTGGCCGACCTCGGCGCGGACTACGCCGAGGCGGGTCGGCAGATGGCTGGCGACGCGCCGACAATGTGGATCGCCCGGCACATGCAGGGGCCGCTGGGCGGGTTCGCGCTGGCCGCCCCGCTGGCGTACCTCATGAGCGTGCTGTTCCTCGTTCCGCATAGCTGATCTTCGAACCGGGTATCTGGCGGCGAGACCCACGGCGAGGAGGACGGGTGTCCGAGACGGTGGTACGCCGGCGGAGCAGGACCGCGCGGCTGATCAGCTTCCTCGTCGTACTGCTCATCGTGCTGGCCGGGCTCCTGCTCATCGCCGACCGGGCCGGCGCGGCGCTCGCCGAGCGCACCGTGGCCGACGAGGTCAAGAAGGAGGTCGCCGCGCGCGGCGTCACGTCCTCGGAGCCGGACGTCGAAATCGCCGGCTTCCCCTTTCTGACCCAGGTGGCCCGCGGCCGGTACGACAAGATCAGGATCGTGATGCGGGACGTCGCCGGTCAGGGCGTCCAGTTGCCCCGGCTTGACGTCGAGGCGAGGGACGTGACTGCCAGCGCGCGGACGCTCATGAATGGCGAGGGCCGGGTGATCGCCGAGCAGGTGTCGGGCACCGCGACGATCGGGTACGCCTCGGTCGCTAACCTGATCAACCAGCCCGGCCTGCGACTGTCCGAACAGGACGGTCGGCTGCTCGTGAACCTCCCGGTGGAGGTGCTCGGGCAGCGGCTCACGCTGGCCGGCACCGCCGACCTGGCCGTCGCCGGCAGCAAGATACGCGTGCGGTTCCGGGACCTGAAGGCGGAGGGCGTGCCCGACATACCCGCCGCCCGTAACCTGATCAACCAGGTCGCGGACAAGATCTCGGTCGACGTCGCCCTGCCCGCGCTGCCGTTCGATCTCGCGGTCCAGAAGGTCACCCCACGTCCAGACGGACTGGCGATCACGGCGAGCGCTCGCGGCGTACCCCTGAATTCGTGAGTGGACTCCCGCATGCTGGTCGCGCCTGTCCGACCGTTGAAACGGCTGGTAGGCTTCCCGCCCATGGGCACGCTGCTCACCAAGCGGCGCGCGGTCGACCTGTGCCGCGTGGCCACCTGCCTGTGTCGCCCCGTCATCTGACGGCGGGGCTGCTCATCACGCGTACCCTTTGATCTTCCTTACGCCCGGCAGCGACGCCGTCGCACGTTCCGAGATCCGTCCCGTTTCCTGGATCCCGCGCGGCGCGACGCCTTACTTTTCCGCGCGGCGACTCCACCGACATCCTCGATAGGGAGCACGTCATGAGTCGCGACACCGCACTCGTCTCGGCCGACTGGGCCGAAAAGAATCTTGATGCCCCGGGGGTCGTCTTCGTCGAGGTCGACGAGGACACGACCGCGTACGACGGCGGCCACATTCCGGGCGCCATCAAGCTGGACTGGAGGGCCGACCTCCAGGACCCGGTACGCCGGGACTTCGTCAACCAGCAGCAGTTCGAGGCTCTGCTGTCGGCGCGCGGCGTCGACAGCAGCGACACCGTGATCCTGTACGGCGGCAACAACAACTGGTTCGCCGCGTACGCCTACTGGTACTTCAAGCTCTACGGCCACCGCGAGGTGAGGCTGCTCGACGGCGGCCGCAAGAAGTGGGAGCTGGACAACCGTCCGCTCGTCAAGGACCCGGTGTCCCGGCCCGCCACGCAGTACGTCGCCCAGCCGGCGGACCCGTCGATCCGCGCGTTCCGCGACGAGGTAGTGGCCGCGATCGGCGTCAAGAACCTGATCGACGTCCGCTCGCCGGACGAGTACGCCGGCCGGCTGCTCGCCCCGGCCCACCTGCCTCAGGAACAGGCGCAGCGCCCGGGGCACGTGCCCACGGCGCTGAGCGTGCCGTGGTCGAAGGCGGCCAACGAGGACGGCACGTTCAAGTCGGACGACGAGCTGAGGTCGTTGTACGCCGACGCCGGACTGGACGAGTCCAAGCCGACGATCGCGTACTGCCGCATCGGCGAGCGGTCCTCGCATACGTGGTTCGTGCTGCAGGAGTTGCTCGGGCACCGCGACGTGAAGAACTACGACGGATCGTGGACCGAGTACGGCTCGCTCGTTGGCGTACCGGTGGCGGTCGGCGACCAGCCCGGGGAGGCGTGAGATGACCATCGACGCGGGTTGCGCGGCGCCGGACCAGTCGGCGCCCATCCCGGCCAGCGTGGACCTGGAGAAGGAGACCGTGATCACCGGCGTGCTCCGGGCGGGCTCCGGGGACCCGATCCCGGGGGCGTACGTGCGGCTCCTCGACGCCACGGGCGAGTTCGCCGCCGAGGTGGTGACGTCGTCGGCGGGCCTGTTCCGGTTCTTCGCGGCGCCGGGCGACTGGACGCTGCGGGCGCTATCCCGGGTCGGCAACGGCGACGCGGTCGTCAGCGTCGACCGGGGCGTCAACGAGGTGGCGCTGAGGGTGGGCTGACCGCCCTGGAAACGCCATGATCGTCGGGCAAGGGCGGACTGGATCGGGGCTGCCCCGGCTGTGCCACGATGGCGGGCGTGACGACGCTCGCCGAGCCGGCGCGGGACGCTCCCCCACCACGGTCGCGTCGCCGGCGGAGGTGGCTGATGGTGGCCGCGGTCGCGTGGGCGCTGCTGGTCGCCGGCTCGGCGTACTGGTCGGCGCGGCACGACCCGGGCACCATTCGCGAGCAGCGCAGCGTGGGCCGGGCCCTGCCGGTGGTGGAGCGGGCCGCGGGCCAGCTGGCGGCCGCCGCCGGGCCGGACGCGGTGCTGGAGGTTGCTGCGCCACGACTGAGCACCGGCTGCCGAATCACCTCGGCCCGGGCCGGAGCCACCGCCGAGCAGGAGGTGCGGGTCTTCGTGCCGCCCGCGGACGCCGGGGCGCGGCTCGACCAGCTCGGCGACCGGTTGCCGGAGGCGTACCGGGTCAGGGTCCGACACCCCGCCGACGGCGACCACACGCTCCGCGCGGACGCCGGCGAGTTCGTCGGCATCCGGGGCCGAGTGACCGAGCCGGGCGTGATCACGCTGACCGTGGCCACCGGCTGCCGGCCCAACGACCGGCCGGTGCTCGCCGACACCCTGCTCCCCGCGCCGCCGGAGCTGGTCGCCGCGGCGAACCCGGTGGCCGCGGCGCTCGGCATCGGTACCGGCGAGCCGGTCGGGGCCACCGGCGTCCGGTGCGACAACGCCGGTCACGTCGCACGGAGCTTGCGGCTGACCGGCCAGCCGAGCATGGTTCCCGGTCCACTGCCGACCGCGCTGCGCGCTCAGCTGGCCGGCACCACGCTCGTGCTCTCGACCGTCGACCGCGTCGCCTACCGGCACGACGGCGTCGGGTTGGTGGCCGAGGCCCGGGACGGCCGGGTGACCGTCGTCGCGACCCAGCCGTGCCCGGCTCAGTAGACCAGAGCCTGGACGCCCTCGGCGAGAGCCTCCTCGACGAATGCGGCCGCCCCGGCGATCCGTACGCCCGGCAGCACGTCGCCCTGGGCGATCCCCCGGCGCGCGGCGCACTGCGTGCACGCGGTCACCCGGCCGCCGGCGAGCACCGCGGCCAGCAGGTCCGGCAGCGGCGCCGAGTGCGGCAGCTCGAACTCGGCGGCCCGGCCGGGCAGCGCGAACCAGGTCGACTCGCCGGTGAGCCAGAGCGAGACCTCGGCTCCGGCCGCCACCGCGGTCGCCGCCACCGTGAACGCCTGCGCGCAGCGCTCGGGCGCATCGAGCCCGGCCGTGGCCTTGACGACGAGGGTGCGAGCCATGAGGGCCACCCTAACCGGGCCGGGCCTACCATGAGCTGGTCATGGTTACCGAGATCGGGTTTGTGAGCCTGCTCGTCGCGGGCTTCGGCGTACTCGCCGGTGGCCTCGTCTATCTGGCCGTGCGGATCTCGAGGGGGCGCTGGTGACGAACGCCGACAGCTCGATGCCCCCGCCCTGGCTGAACGCGCCGCCGGTGGACCCGTACCCGTTTGAGGAGACCCACGACCTGCGTACCGGTCCGAGTCTGCATCCGGCGTTGAGCCGGCTGCTGCCGTATGTCGGGCTCTGGCGCGGCCGCGGCCGCGGCGGCTACCCCACGATCGAGGACTTCGACTACGCGCAGGAGATTCGGATCAGCCACGACGGGCGGCCGTTTCTGCACTACGAGTCGCGGTCCTGGCTGCTCGACGAGGAGAGCAAGCCGATCCGCCCGGCCGCTCGCGAGATCGGTTGGTGGCGGCCGGTGCTACGCGACGAGCGCCCGACCGACGAGATCGAGGCCCTGATGATCAGCCCGACCGGGATCATGGAGCTCTACCTCGGGCAGGTGGACGGGGTACGGATCGAGATGGCCACCGACGCCGTGCTGCGTACGGCCACGGCCAAAGAGGTCACCGCGGGCAAGCGGCTGTACGGCATCGTCGAGGGCGCGCTGCTGTACGCGCAGGAGATGGCCGCGGTCGGCCAGGGCTTGAACCCGCACCTGTCGGCGCGGCTCGTTCGCGTGGGCGGCTGAGCGGCCGGCGACCAAACGTGGTCAGCTGGGGAAGCCAATCAGGTCGCGGATCGCGGTCGTGTGGCGCGAGGCCGGCCGCAGCACGTCGTCGATGGAGCGGACCTCGACGAGCCCGCGGACCGACGAGGTGAGCCAGACGCCGTCCGCGCCGAGGAGCTCCGCCGGGGTGACCATCCGCTCCGCGGCCGCGAAGCCGAGCTTTCCGGCGTGATCGAGCAGCCAGCGGGCGGTCGTGCCGGGCAGGATGCCGGTCGTCTCGGCGGGGACGGTATGGAGCACGTCCTCCTCGAGCCACACGAGCGTCGACGTCGGTGCCTCCAGGGCGTACCCGTCCGTGGAGACCCACAGCACATCGTCGACGCCGGTGCCGAGCGCCCAGCGCTGCGAGGCCATATTCACCGCGTACGACAGGGATTTGACGCCGCCGAGCAGCCATGGCGCGCCGGTGCGCGCGTCGGCGGCGACGCCGAGCGTCGCGGTGGCGATCGCGATCCCCTCGCGGCGGGCCCGGCGGACCGGCTCGCCGACGGCCGCGACGGTGGCGAAGACCGTGACCGGACCGCCGTCCTCGGCGCCTCGGGTGCAGACGAGGCGCAACGCCGCCTCGATCCCGGCCGGCCAGGCGCCGCACGCCTGCCGGGCGAGGTTCGCCAGCTCGGCGGCCGGCGGGAGGGCGAGGTCGAGCCGGGCGGCGGACCGGGCCATCCGCGCGAGATGCTCCTCGAGCAGCCACGGTCGCCCGTCGCGCACGTGCAGGGATTCGAAGACGCCGTCCCCGCGCAGCACACCGAGGTCGTCGGCGCGCAGGATCGGCACGTCGGCCGGTACCACGCCCCGGCCCAGGACGGCGACTACCCGCTGTTCGGACACTCCCGGGAGCCTAGTCGGCGACGGCGGTGGATCAAGCGACCGCCGCGCGGATCATGCCATCTCCCGCCGATCATGCAATCCCGTGCCGATCATGGAGTAGTTGTCGTGCCCGAGAGATCGAGTCACGGCAATAGGTCCATGATCGACGAGGAGGGCCATGATCGGCATATCATCGAGCGGTGTCCGACTCTTCCCTGGCCGAGATGCTCCGCGCCCGCGGGCTGCGGCTGACGGCTCCGCGGCAGCTGGTGCTCGAGGCCGTCCACACGCTCGGCCACGCCACCCCGGAGCAGGTGCACGCGGCGGTGCGGGAGGTCGCCGCCGGTGTGAACATCACCACCGTCTACCGCACCCTGGAGCTGCTTGAGGAGCTCGGCCTGGTCACCCACACGCACCTGTCGCACGGCTCTCCGACCTATCACACCGCGGGCAACCAGCAGCACGTACACCTCGTCTGCCGGTCGTGTGGCGCGGTGGACGAGGTGGAGCCGGGCATGCTGACGGCGCTGGCGCGCACACTGGAGGAGCAGCGCGGCTTCCTGGTGGACATCGGTCACGTCGCGCTGTTCGGAGTGTGCCGAGCGTGTGGGGAGCGGGAATGACCGTGGTCATGGTGGAGGCGCTGGAGCCGGGGTCACCGGACGCCGGCGTCGCCGCGCACTACGGCGATCCGATGCGCGAGCAGCGGATCCTCGCCACCGATGTCGGGGTGGTCGACCGGTCTAACCGCGGCGTCCTGGCCGTGCTGGGCGAGGACCGGGCCGCGTGGCTGCACAGCCTGACCACTCAGCACCTGATCGATCTGGGCGCCGGCGAGGGGACCGAGCTGCTCGTGCTGTCCCCGCACGGACACGTCGAGCACCACGCGCTGGTCGCCGAGGACGGCGAGACCACCTGGCTCGACACCGAGCCCGGCGCGGCCGCCGACCTGCTCACCTTCCTCGAGAAGATGCGATTCCTCAGCCGCGTGGAGCCGCGCGATGTCAGCGCCGACTGGGCGCTGCTGTCCGTGGTCGGTCCGAAGGCCGGGGCCGCGGTCACCGCGCTGGGCATCGGCCCGCTCGCCGAACCCGACCTGCTGCCGGTGCCGGGTCCGAAGTTCGCCGCCGGCGCCGTCCCGCCGCGCCCAACGGCCCGGTACGCGGTGGAGCGGTTGCCCGGTGGCGGCTGGGCCCGTCGGGGCCGGCTCGGCGTCGACCTGTTGGTCCCGCGGCCAGCCGGGGGAGAGGTCGTGGAACGCCTTGGCGTACCACCCGTGGGGCTGTGGGCGTACGAGGCGATGCGGGTTGCCGCGCGCGTACCGCGGCTGGGATTTGAGATTGACCATCGCACGATCCCCGCGGAGGTGGACCCGCGATTCGCCGCGGTGCACCTCGACAAGGGCTGCTACCGGGGGCAGGAGACCGTCGCCCGGGTGCACAATCTCGGCCGACCGCCGCGCCGGCTGGTCCTACTGCACCTCGACGGCGTCGCGACGGACCAGCCGCCCGCGCCGGGCACCGCCGTCGCGACCCCGGACGGCCGCGCGGTGGGGTTCGTCGGTACGGCGGTGCGCCACCACGAGCTCGGCCTGGTCGCGCTCGCGGTGGTCAGGCGCAACGTGCCGGACGACGCGCCGCTGAGGGTCGCCGAGTCAACCGCGGCCATCGACCCGGACGACGCGCGATAGGCCATGCGTGCGAGTATCGCCCGCATGACGACAGGGACGCTGATCACAGTCGCTCCGACCGGCGCCGAGTCGGCCAAGGCCGACGTGCCCGCGCTGCCGGTGACCCTTGACGAGCTGGTCACCACGGCCAAGGAGTGCGAGGCGCTCGGCGCCAGCGTGATACACGTCCACATCCGCGACGCCGAGGCGAAGCCGACGCTCGACCTCGGCCGGCTGCGGGACACGGTTGCGGCGCTGCGCGGATCGACCGACCTGATCGTTCAGCTTTCCTCGGGCGGCGCGGTCACTGACCCAGAATCCGACCGCCTCACGGTGCTCGACGCCGCACCGGAGATGGCGTCCTGCACGATGGGCACGGTCAACTTCGGCGACGACGTGTTCATGAACCGGTGGGAGTTCATCGTCGACCTGCACACCCGCATGCAGGAGCGCGGGATCGTGCCGGAGTACGAGATCTTCGACCTGGGCCACCTGA
>DASXRC010000008.1:0-9382 GCA_036506795.1 Micromonosporaceae bacterium | reverse complement strand
CGGGTCTCTTCGGGTGGAAAAGACTGAGGCCGCGGATCCCGGTTTGCGGGTTCCGCGGCCTCGAGGTGAGCCGGTGGTCTGGTTGGTCAGACCGGCCTTCCTCGAGGTGGAACACCGCGAACGTCGAACCCGTTCTGGATCTTGGTGCTGCTGCTGTAGGTCCCCGCGACGAGCGCCATGCCCAGCTCGGCCTGGACAGACTCCACCTGCGAGAACGGGGTCGGACCCGCCTTGAGGCTCCGGACAGCCGGCGAGCCCACGGCAAGCGCGTGGGCTACGAGGGAGGCGGAGCGCGGTCGGACAGCGGAAACCGGTGCCCAGGCAGCAGGCAGCGTCGACGGTCGCTCGCTCGTCAACATCAGCTTCACCGTCGTCACCTCCTGCCTGCCCATCGTCATCGGACTGTCGGTCTATGTTCGCAAGCAGCATCGAAGCCGCGGCCCGCGTCGTGTGCTCCGAGGCTATGCCGACGCGGCGGATGATGGCAAACCTATTTACGAACCCGTTGCAAAATCTCTCCGCCCGCCGCTAACCGGCCACGTCGTCGACCGACGCCCCCGACACGAGGGCAAGCACCGCGTCGCCGTACAGACCAAGTTTGCGCGGTCCGATCCCGGCGATCGCCATCAGATCCTCGGCTCGGCCGGGCCTCCGTTCGGCGAGCGCCGTCAGCGTCGCGTCGGTGAAGACCACGTACGCCGGCACCTGCTGCGCCGTCGCGGTGCGCGACCGCCACTCACGTAGCCGCTCGAAAAGATCCTCGTCCAGAGTGGACGGACAATCGGCGCATCGACCCAGCTTGCGGTCGGCGCCGGAGAGCAGGGTCGCGCCGCACACCCGGCAGGAGACGATCTGGGTACGTCGCCGGTCGGCGCGCCGGCCGCGCGCGTCCGCCCGACCGCCGGCGCGCTCCGGACCACCCGAGCGGTCGAGCTGGGGCAGGAACCGGCACGGCCGGCGGAGCCGGCCGCCCGGCGCGCGGGACGAGGCGTACGAGAGCCACAGCCACTGCCGCGCCCGGGTCACTCCGACGTACAGCAGTCGGCGCTCCTCCTCCAGCGCGTCCGGCGTCTTGGCGTACGGCGTGGGTAACGTACCCTCGGCCAGCCCGACGACAAAGACGGCATCCCATTCCAGCCCCTTGGCCGAGTGCAGGCTCGCCAGCGTGACGCCCTCAACCTGCGGAGCGTGCTGCAACGCGGCCCGCCGGGCGAGCTCGTCGACAAACTCCGCCAGCCCGTGGGCGCCGGATTCCTCGGGGGAGCGCGGCGCGGCCACGGACTCCTCGGCGAGAGTGACCAGGGCGGCGAGCGCCTCCCAGCGCTCCCGCGCCGCGCCACCGGGCGGCGGCTGGTCGGCCTGCCACCCGACGGCCGCAAGCGCGTCCGTAACCGCCACCGACAGCGGTGTTCCGTCCTGTGTGGACCGCACGGCCGACCGCAGCGCCACCGTGGCCTGCCGCACCTCGGCGCGTTCGAAGAACCGCTCCGCGCCGTGCACGACGTACGGCACGCCCGCCTCGGCGAGCGCCTCCTCGTACGCCTCGGACTGGGCGTTGGTACGGAACAGCACCGCGATCTCCCGCGGCGGCGTGCCGGCGGCGATCAGGTCGGCGCAGCGGGCGGCGACCGCGGCGGCCTCGGCCGGCTCGTCGGGGAAGATCCGCAGATCCGGCTCGGCGCCGGGCGGCCGCTGGCCGACCAGCTCCAGCCGCAACCGCGCCTCCGCGCCGCGCGCCTGTCGGATCACCGTGTTGGCCAGGCCGACGACCTGTGGCGTCGACCGGTAGTCGCGCACCAGCCGGACCACGGTGGCGCCGCGGTATCGGCGCGGGAAATCGATGAGGTAACTCGACGTGGCGCCCGTGAAGGAGTAGATCGTCTGGCTGGCGTCACCGACCACGGTCACGTCGTCGCGGCCGCCGAGCCAGGCATCAAGCAGCCGCTGCTGCAGGGGATTCACGTCCTGGTACTCGTCGACCACCAGGTGTCGGTACTGGGACCGGATCTGGTCGGCCACGTCCGGGTGCTCGTCGATGCCCCACACCGCGGCGCGCAGCATGTCCTCGAAGTCGATCACGCCAGTGCCGCGCTTGATCGTCTCGTACGCTGCGAACACCTCGGCGACCTTGGCCGGCTCGTACGGCGGCTCGCGCAGCGCCTTGGCGGCCGCGACGGCGTACTCCGACGGCTCCACCAGCGAGGACTTCGCCCACTCGATCTCGCTGGCCAGATCCCGAGCGGCCGTGCGGTCGGCGCGCAGGCCGGTCCTCGACGCGGCGAGCGTCACCAGCCGTGCCTTGCTCTCGAGAAGCTCGGGCATCGCGCGACCGTCGAGCAGCCGCGCCGCGAAGTAGCGCACCTGGCGCAGCGCGGCGGCGTGGAACGTGCGGGCCGGGACGCCAGGGACTCCGACAGCGGCGAGCCGGGCGCGCATCTCGGCGGCGGCCCGAGCTGTGAACGTGACCGCGAGTACGTGCCGAGCCGCGATCTCGCCGGCGAGAGCGCGGTACGCGATGCGGTGGGTGATCGCCCGGGTCTTGCCCGTGCCGGCGCCGGCGAGGATGCAGACCGGCCCGGCGGGCGCGGTGACCGCCGCGCGCTGCTCGGGATCCAGCCCCGCCAGCACGACGTCCGCCCGGTCAACCACTGGTGAACCCGCCACAGCTAGGCATCATGGCAGCCCGGTCCGACGTTGCCGGTCGTGGCTCGCTGTTTCGGCCGGCTTCCCCACCCACGCAGGTTCCGCTGCGTACCTCTTGTACGGACACGCTGCACAAAATGATGCCATGGGGCGACTATCCGGTTCATACTGACCGAGGCCGCGAGTTAAGATCAAGAGAGGTCGCCGGTGTCCCGAGCACCGAGTCCCCACGTTCGGCGCCGTCGCCTCGGCACCGAGCTGCGTCGCCTGCGCGAGGCTGCCGGTCTGACCGGCGAACAGGTCGTCGAGCGGGTCGGCTGGGCGTCGGCATCCAAGCTGTCGCGCCTAGAGAACGGGCGCAGCCGCCCCGACCTGGCCGACGTGCTGGACCTACTCGACCTGTACGGCGTTGCCGGGGCTCCGCGAGACGAGTTGATCGCCATCACGCGGGACGCGGGCAACTCGAAGGGCTGGTTGCGCGCGTACCCCGTCATGACCTCCCGACAACGCATGTACGCCGAGCTCGAGGTGGGTTGCGCCGAGATTCACGAGTACGCCATGGCGATCGTGCCCGGCCTCCTGCAAACGCCGGAGTACGCGCGCGTGCGCATCCTCGCCGGGCGCGCGCTCGGCGCGCGGTCCAGCGAGTCCAGGGGGCGCGATCCCGACGTCGACGCCGAGGTGGCCGCGCGGGTCGGACGGCAACGGCTGCTGGCGCTCGATGTCGACCCGCCGGCGTACGAGGCGATCCTCGAAGAGGCGGCGCTGAGCGCCCGGGGCGGGCGCGGCGACGTGATGTACGCCCAGCTCCTGCACCTCTGCCGGCTGGCGGAGATGCCGAACGTGACGCTGCGGGTGCTGCCGGAGTCGGCGAGGCTCGGGGACTGGTACCTGCCCGAGACGTCCTTCTCGATCTACCGCTTCCCCGACCGGAACGATCCGGCCACCGTGGCGGTCGAGCTGCTCGCCGCCGACCTGCAGTTGACGGACCAGGCGGTCGTCGGCGCCTACACCGCGGCGTTCGACCGGCTGCGGGCCGCGGCTCGGTCACCCGAGGCGTCCGTCGACTGGCTCGCGCACGCCGCCGAGAGCCGCGGCGCGCCGCCGGCCCAACCGGAGGGCCCGCCAGCCGGAGAGTCGCCGGGCCCGCCGGCCCAGCGACAGCCGCGAGCGAGGTCGCGCGCCGAGCCGGAAAACCTGATGCCGTAGGAGTTGATTGATGTCAACAGCTCGCCGCACGCCGATCACCCCGGCATCCGCCGACGCCGTCTGGCGGACCAGCTCGCGGAGCCAGAGCACCAACTGCGTCGAGGTCGCGGTCCTCGATTCGGCGACCGGCGCCGTCGCCGTCCGGGACAGCAGGGACCGCGGCGGTACGGTGCTCGTGTTCGCCCGTGCCGGCTGGGCCGCGTTCATCGCAGCTGTGAGGGACGGCCAGTTCGACCGCGACTGACCTTGCCGCACCGCTCTCGCGACGTCGGTGAGGCTGTGGACGAGGCGGTGGATGGACCCTCCGGCCTCAGCCGAACGACCGCTCAATTACTCAGATGTTTTCGAACCGCTTGTTCGGCTCACCGATGTGGGCAAGCATGAACCTCCGGAGCATTCCGTGGAAGTTCCACGAGGGTTTCCACCCGTGCTTCCCGGCCGTTAAACGCCCGCGATCCGCCCGCCGGGAGACGTTCATGCGGTTCCTGATCGTCCGCACCGAGGTTCGCACCAAGGCGCCCGGTGAGGTCACCGAGGCCTGGGCGCTGGGCGGGCGGGTGCGCGACGAACGGACCGACCCGGAGCAACGTCGACAAACGGCGTTCGCGGATGACCGGGACGCGGCGATGCACCTGGCGCGAGCCCTCTCCTCGGTCGGAGCCGTCAAGGCCGGACGCCAGCGGGTGAAGGTCGTCCGGGTGGGTGACCCCACGGGGGAGGCCACGGGATAGACGAGCTGTCGCGGGCCGTGCGGCATCCCCCGCCAGCGACCATCCGCCGCACCGACCGGCAACAGCCGAGAATCTTGGTCCGTGACCGTCGCGGCAACGGCGGTCACGGACCAAGATTGTGGTCACCGACCCGCAACCATCGGTTGATCAAGAATGACGCGATCGAGGCGGACGTCGGCAGACCCAGGCGGGCGCCCTCGCCGATCTCGACCGCCTCGCCGGCCAGCGCCCCGTGGACCTGTCTCCTGGTGAACCACCGGGCGTCGACGATCTCCCGGCGATCGGCCCGCACCGGCTGGCTCGGATCGGCGTACGCGGTGAATCCCAGCATGAGTGCGCCGGGGAACGGCCATGGCTGGCTGGCCACGTAGCTGACGTCTTCGATCGCGACGCCGACCTCCTCCGCGATCTCACGGGCCACCGCCGCCTCGGCCGACTCGCCGGCCTCGACGAACCCGGCCAGGCAGGAAAACCGCCGCACGGGACTGCCCTCGGCCGCCCAGGCCGAGCCGTGCCCGAGCAGACAGCATCCGTCGGGCCCCGCGACGCCGTCGTGGACCAGCACGATGATCGCCGGATCGGTACGCGGCCAGACCAGCTCGCCGCCCGGGTCCACCCTGGCCCAGCCGCCGTCGGCCGGCTGCGTCGGAAGGCCGGTGGCGGACGAGTAGGGGTGCCCGGCATGCCACTGGGCCAACGCGACAGCAGTGATCATCAGACTCCCGTCGAGCTCGCCGAGGCGGTGCCCGACCTCGCGAAGGTTGCGCGGGTGGGCGCCGGACCGCTCCGCCAACGGCGCGTCCACGGCAAAGAACGGCGTGCCGTCGGATCCCACGCCAAGGAACAGGCGATCCCCATCCGGCGCCTCGTCCGGGTCCACGAGCAGGAGACGCACCGGATCCTCCGTCACCAAGGCCGTGCCGCCGCCGACCACGTCAACCACGAGGACGCGCGAGCGCTCCCAGGCAACGGCGAGCCAGTCCGGGTCGGTCCGGCGGTGCGCCGCCCGGTCCAGCGCGGTCCGCGCCAGAAGCGGGACGGTCACAGCTCTGCGCGCTCGACGGTGGCGAGAGTGGACAGCGGTCCCTCGACCACGTCCGCGTCGCCTAGCACGACGGTCACCGCGCGCGACGGCGCGAGGTACCGGGCGGCCGCGGCGGCCACCTCGTCCCGGGTGGCGGCGGCCAGCCGGTCCGCGTGCTGGGCGAGGAAGTCGAGCCGCAGCCCGAACCCGGCGTACGTGCTGGCCAGTCCGGCGAGGCCGGCCTGTGTGGACATGCCGAGCTGGAGCGTGCCCAGCGCGTACTGGCGGGCCTGCTCGAGCTCGTCATCGCCGGGCGGCAGTGCCGCGAGGCGACCCAGCTCGTACACCGTCTCCAGCAGCGCCGGCGCGGTGACCTCGGTGGCGACCTCGGCGGAGACCACGAGCGTCGAGCCGGCGATCGAGTGCTCGATCTGCGAGTGCGGCCCGTACGTGTAGCCCTTGTCCTCACGAATGTTCTCCACCCAGCGGGAGGAGAAGTAGCCGCCGAAGATGAGGTTGGCCAGTTGCAGGGCGGCATGGTCGGGATCGGTGCGCGGCACCGCCGGCAGCGCCATCCGGACCGAGGACTGCACCGAGCCGGGCCGATCCACCAGCACCAGCGGCCCCGAGCGCAGCGGCGGGGTGATCGGCAGGTCGACCTGCTTGCCGCCGCCGTCCCACGCGCCGAGCGCGCGCTCCGCGGCGTCCAGCGACCGCTCGGTCTGAACATCGCCGACGAGAATCAGGTTCGCGCCCGCGGGGTGCAGCCGCTCGTCGTGGAGCTGGCGCAGCAGTCCGGGGCGCACCGCCTGCACCTGTTCGGGCGAGGGCGTCTGCACCGCGTACGGGTGCCGGCCGTACACCCGCTTGAGCAGCGCAACCCGGGCGAGATGCGCCGGCTGGCTCTGGGCGACCTGGATCCGGTCGACCAGCCGGTCCCGCTCGGTGGCCACCTCGGTGGTCGGGTACACCGCGCCGACCAGCACGTCGTTGAGGAGTTCGAGGATGCGGTCGAGCCCGGACACCAGGCCGTTTCCGGAGATGAGCAGCCGATCCGGGTCGAGCCCGGCGGACAGCCCCCCACCGACCTTCTGCAGCTCGGCCGCGATGTCCACGGTGGACATCTCGGCGGTACCCGAGAACAACGTCTGCGAGAGCAGCGCGGCGCGCGCGAGGTGCGCCCTCGCGAACGGCACGCGCAGTCGGATCTCCACCAGCGGCACCGCCGGGCGTCGGATCGCGATCACCGTCAGCCCGTTGGGCAGCGTCCGCTCGGCCGCGCGCGGCAGCTTGGGCTTGCGGGTCGGCCCGAGTGCCGGCAACGCCGGGCCTCCGTTCGTTGCGCTCCTCGCGCTCACCGCAAGCCTCCCGCGACCACTTCCACCGAGGCTCGCCGGTGCGGGCGCAGCTCGGCCGCGGCCGCCACGATCTGCTCCTCGGTCACCTCCCCGACCAACCGCGGCAGCTCATTGAGCAGGGCGGGCGCTCCGCGTTGCTGCTCGAGCACCGCCATCCGCAGTGCGCGGCCGAGCACCGCATCGGTGTCCCGCAACAGGTGCGTCGCCATCCTGGCCTGCGTGCGGGCGAGCTCGCCGTCGGCGAGCCCGACCGTGGCGAGTCGCTCGAACTCCTCGTCGATCGAACGCAGCACCTTGTCGGCGTCGCCACCCGGCGGCAGGTGCGCCTGGAGCACGAACGCCGTGGGGTCGCGCACCTCGAATGGCTCGCCCATGAAGCCGATGTACCCGCCGACGCTGGTCACCGAGCGGTCGGTCAGCACCAGACGCTCCACCAGTCGCGACGCGTCGCCGTCGGTCAGCACCTCGGCCAGCACCACGTACGGCAGGTACGCCTGGAAATCGGCGATCGGGTCGGGCACGCCCCACGCCGCGGCCACCGCCGGCAGCGGAGCGAGCCGATCGGTGTACGCGTCGCGCCGCTCTTCGGCCAGGTCCGGCTCGGCGAAGGACGGCCGCGCCGGGGCGGGTCGGGCCGGTACGTCGCCGAAATGCCGCTCGACCAGGGCCGAGGCGTCGGCCACGTCGAAGTCGCCGGAGAGCGCCAGCACGGCGTTGCCGCACGCGTAGTACGCCTCGAAGAACTCGGCCGCGTCGCCGACGGTGGCACTCTCAAGATCATCGAACGAACCGTAGCCGTCGTGCGCGTTCGGGAACGTGTCGAACATGACCGGCGGCAGCTTCAGCCATGGGAAGCCGCCGTACGGCCGGTTCAGCACGTTGACCCGGATCTCTTCCTTCACGACGTCGACCTGGTTGCGCAGGTTCTCCTCGGTCAGCCGGGGCCCGCGCATGCGGTCTGCCTCGAGGAACAGCGCCCGCTCCAGTGCGCTGGCGGGGAGCGTCTCGAAGTAGTCGGTGTAGTCCAGGTGCGTCGAGCCGTTGAACGTGCCGCCGGCACCCTGCACGTACCTGAAGTGCGCGAGCTTCTCCAGGTTGGCCGATCCCTGGAACATGAGGTGTTCGAAAAGATGCGCGAACCCGGTTCGTCCCTCGGGTTCCGACCGGATGCCGACGTCGTACACGACGGCCACCCCGATCACCGGGGCGCTGCGGTCCGGTGCCAGCACCACGCGCAGCCCGTTGCCGAGCGTGAGGCGCTCGACGGGGTACTTCGTCGCTGGAATCTTGGGCCTGCGCGCCACCGGCTCACCTCTCGTTCGCGAGTTCGCGACCACTGCTGCGACCCTACGTCGTCGCGCGGGAGTCACCGAGCCGATGGCGTCCCGGGATACGGACGGACGTTGACCACCCGTCTCGGCGTACTCGATAATCTCTATCGGTTCGATAGGAATACTCGAGAATGGCTGAAGATCGTGAAGTGGCTCTCGTTCGCTCGGCTTGGCTCCGCGGCCACCGTGGCAGTGGTGACCGCCGCGTCGCTCGGCCTGGCCGCCTGCGGCGGGGGCGACGACTCTGGCGGCCCGGTCACGCTGCGGCTCGGCTACTTCCCTAATCTCACGCACGCACCGGCGATCGTCGGGGTCGAGAAGGGCATCTTCGCCGAGAAGCTCGGCGGCGCGGCGCGGCTCGAGACCAAGACCTTCAACGCCGGCCCGTCGGCGATCGAGGCCATCTTCTCCGGGGCACTGGACGCGACCTACGTCGGGCCCAACCCGACCATCAACGCGTACAGCCAGTCGGGCGGCAAGGCGATCAAGGTGATCAGCGGCGCGGCGTCCGGCGGGGTCGCCCTCGTCGTCAAGCCCGGCATCAACTCGGCGCAGGACCTCGAGGGCAAGAAGATTGGTACGCCGCAGCTGGGCAACACGCAGGACGTGGCGGTGCGGTACTGGCTCGAGGAGCACGGCCTGACTACCACCAAGGAGGGCGGCGGCGACGTCTCCATCGTGCCGCAGGAGAACGCTCAGAACCTGGCGACGTTCCGCAGCGGTGCGATCGACGGTGCCTGGGTGCCCGAGCCCTGGGCGTCCCAGCTCGTCAACGCCGGCGGCAAGGTGCTCGTCGACGAGCGGACGCTGTGGCCCGGCGGTCAGTTCGTCATCACCAACCTCATCGTGCGGACCGAGTTCCTCAAGCAGCACCCGGATGTCGTACGCAAGCTCGTCGAGGGGGCGGTCGCCGCGAACGCGTTCGTCAACACCCAGCCCGACGAAGCCAAGCAGGCCGTGTCGGCCCACATCGCGAAGATCAGCGGCAAGCCGCTGGACCCCAAGCTGATCGACCAGGCCTGGCCGCGCATCGAGTTCCTCAACGACCCGCTCGCGTCCTCACTCAAGACGGGCCTCGACCACGCG
>DASXRC010000007.1:0-5119 GCA_036506795.1 Micromonosporaceae bacterium | reverse complement strand
GACGGGCTTTGACGGAAGGAAGCCGGAGCTAGTCGACGTCGTCCGGTCCGGCAGTGTCATCGGGATCGGCTAGGAGCCGACGGGCCGAGGCTTCATCGGAGGCGGCGACCAGCACCCGAACACCCTCCAGTTGCAGCTGCGGGAACTGTCCTCCGGCATCGTCGGCCGCCAAGGCTGCTCGCAAGCCGTGACTGCGCAGCATGCCGACGATCAGTTCCGCCTCCGTGCGGCTGGCAACGACCGCCACCGACACAGTCGCGTCGTCCACGGCCTCAACTCCTCTGCTCCTGTTACTGCCCCGTGGCCGCGACCGGCAACATGGACATGGTTTCCCTGCCGTTGCCCGAGCGGATCACCCGCGGCGGGTTAAATGCGACCCGCCCCGACCCGCCGGCCGCACCTCCAGGCGCTGAGTTGACTCCGGGCGGCGCAACACCGAGGTGGCCTCCTCCTCCGGATGGGCCTGACCGGTCGGCGTTCAGGCGCTGATCATCGAAGGTCATGTACGTTGCCGAGGTGGGTACCTGGCGTCCACAACATCGCGGAGAGTCAAGGAGCTTCGATGGCTGTCTCTGTCGGATCAGTCGTGTTGAACGTGTCAGACATCGGCCGGGCGGCGGAGTTTTGGAGCAAGGCCCTCGGATACGTTCCCAAATCGGACGATCCAGCGTTTCTCGCTCCCCGGAGTGGCGCGGGTCCGCGGCTTCATCTGGACGAGAACGACAGGACGCACCTAGACCTGTGGGTCGACTGGCGAGACTCTGACCTGCAGACCGAGCTCGAGCGACTCATCTCGCTCGGCGCCAGACGGGTGGACTGGGACTATCCGGAAGACGCCGACTTCGTGGTCCTCGCCGACACCGAGGGCAACCTGTTCTGCGTAATCGCATGAACAGCGGCTCACTCGGCCTCGGACTTGGCGCGCTCGGGGGACCGGCTCTGGCAGCGTCGGGGTTGTACTAGCCAGAAGACTCGCCCGTGAGCCATCTGCGGGCCACATACGCGGGTCAGGCGGTCACTCCGTGACGACCTGCTCGCCGAGCGCCGTGCCGGCGGCCTCGACGTTGTCAACACAGATGACGGCGAAGAATTGTTCGTTGGAGACGCGAACGGGAAGAAGCAGGTCCACGTTGACGCCGGCGTCGGCGAGCTTGCGGAACGTCTCCGCGCCGGCGCCCGGGACGTTGTCCATCCGCACGGTCAGCGCGGGGCGCTCGGTGTACTCGATGCCGGCGCCGTCCAACGCTGTCCTGCCGGTCGCCTCGTCGTCAAGGATGAAGGCGATGGTGCCGCTGTCTGCGTGCGATGTGGCGCACAGAACGAGGTTGACGCCGCGGGCGGCAATAGCCTCGCAGAGACGTGCCAGCTCGCCGGGTTGGTTTGCGAGCTCCACAGTGAACGCGCTCATGTCAGGTCCCTCCGGGCGGCTCAGCCCCGAACCTACTCTTCGCCCACCGGTGAGGAAGCAATCACCCGGCCACTGGGCCGACCTGAAAGGCCCGTACCGGGTGTCCAACGTGCGGGCCGTACGCGACGGCGGGTACCTGACATTGAGCTGGACGAATCCCCCGCCGATCGACTTCGCTCGTACCACGGTGCGCTGGTACGCCGGCAGCGTCGCTCCCGATGCGCCCGACGGGGAACCTCGCCAGCCTCGGTACGACGGCCAGCAGCGTCCGCTTCGCCGCGCCGAGCACCAAGCCGATTAGCCCGGCACGCCCCTGCCGCCCATCGGGCGGATCTCCATTTGCTCCGGCATGCCCTCCAGAAGCGGCGTCGCTTGCTCCACATACGGCCGCAGCTCGGGCGCCTTGAGGGCGTCTGCGTGCTCCTCACCGCTGGTCCACAGGTCCGTGACCCAGATGACGTTAGGGTCGTCGACGGACTCGCTGACGAGGTACATGAGGCACGCCGAGTTGTCCTCAAATAGCCGGCCCGACTCGAGCAAGATCTGTACGACTTGGTCGCGCTGACCCGGCTTAGCGGTGAGCTTGTTGAGCAACCCGTACGTCATGAGCCGGAGCCTACCCAGCGAGCCTCCGGCGCGCCCGCTGGCCGGATAACCCTCGTCAATGTGCAGATCGCGGCGGAGGCACCGACGCCGCGCCTCGCCGGGTGGAACGTGCGACCCAGCCGAGGTCGTTCGTTCGGCCGAACGTTTCGGCCTAAACCCGAGCGAATCAGCTCGATCACCTTGACATCCGAACTGCCGCTCTCGCTACGGTCCGCCCTGGCCTGTCGTCCGAAGAAGGGTCAGGTTTTGACCGGCAAGCACGCCGCCCGGCGTACCCGCGGATTGCCCCTCGGACCACTCGCAACGGCCGTGGTCGTCGCGGCGGTCCTCGTGGGTGGTGCCGTCGGTGTGAACCGGCTCGGAGCCGTGGACGCGGCCAAGGCAACGCCGAGCCCGAGTCTCGGCAGTGTCCCGACGGCCGGAGCGAGGCAGTCATCAGTGACTCCGACGGGCGCCGTGGCGCCGACCGCCGCCACCACGCCGACGCCCGCCGCCCAACCGACGTCGACCCGGTCTCCGGAGCACACGTCGCGGAGCACCACCCGCACGTCGAAACCGACCCCGACTCGGACGACGCCGAGGGCCGCGACGGTGGTCGGCTCCGGCACCTGCGAGGCGTCGTTCTACTCCGACCCCCAACCGACGGCGAACGGTGAGCAGTTCGATCCGGAGGCCATGACCGCGGCGCACAAGACACTGCCGTTCGACACGCGGGTCCGGGTGACGAACCTCAGCAACGGCAAGTCGGTCACCGTTCGCATCAACGACCGCGGACCGTACGTCGACGGTCGCTGCCTGGACCTGTCCCGCGCCGCGTTCGAGGCGATCTCGTCCCTCGACGCCGGCGTGGCGAACGTTCGATACGAGGTCCTCGCGGGTTGACCTCGCCGACGACTCACCGGCCGGCCAATTCCGCCTCGGACGACGGGTCAACCCCGTTCAGTCCCAGCAGTGGATCAGGCATGCTGGTCGGCGTACCCATGCAATTCTTTCCGCCGGGCCGCCGCCCGATGATGAGTCCTGGTTCCCGCGTCGGTCTCGGCGCGGCCTTTGTGCTGCTCGCGCTCGTCTCGGCGGTCGAGCTGGCGGACGGGGGGGACGCGAACTACGTGGGGCTCGTTGCCGCCGCCCCGTTCCTGGCCGCCGCGTTCGCCACGTGGCGGGTGGTGCTGGCGGTCGGTGCCGTGGCCACCGTGATTGGCGCGTCGTTCGCGCTCGCGAGTGAAACGATCAGGCTCGCCACCGTGGTCAACGTGATCGGCATTGGGCTGGCCACCGGCATCGCGGCGGCCGTCGCCCAAATCCGGAACCGGCAGGCCGAGCAGATCGCCGAGCTGTCGCGCCTGGCGTCCGTCGCACAACAGGCCGTGCTCCGTCCGCTCGGCCCGCGGGTCGGCACCCTGGCGGTCGCCGGCCGGTACATCTCCGCCACCGCGGCCGCGGACATCGGCGGGGACCTGTACGAGGCGTTGGACACGCCGTACGGCGTACGCATGATCATCGGTGACGTGCGCGGGAAGGGGCTCGACGCGGTGCGGTTGGCCAGCATCGTGCTGGGCTCGTACCGGCATGTGGCGTACGAACGGGCCGACCTCCGCGCGATCGTGGCCGATCTCGACCGCGCGGTAGCGCGTAGCGTCGGCGACGAGGACTTCGTGACCGCCGCGCTCGTCGAGGAGCGCGGTGGCACCCTGACGATCGTCAACTGTGGACACCCTGCCCCGCTGTTGCTCCGGCGCGGCGAGGTGATCCCATTGGATCCGCCGTCGACCGCCCCACCGCTGGGGTTCATGCCGGTGGTACGCCCGCGCGTCGAGCGGCTCGAGCCGGGCGATCGTCTGCTGCTCTACACGGACGGCCTCGGCGAGGCGCGGCGCGACGGGGAGTTCTTCCCGACCGCGGAACGCGCCTGGCGGCTACTCGGCCACGGCACGGTCGGTGACGGGCTCGCGTCGCTCGAGACCGCACTCGTCGAGTGGGTGCAGGGGCAGCTGGATGACGACATCGCGCTCGTCCTCATGGAGTACGCGGGGCCGCGTACCGTCGGTGCGCCAACCGTTCCAAGCTGGGAGGTCGGGACTGCCTGAGCAGTGCCTTGACCCACAAACGTTCATGGTTTCGAGCGAACGGTAGCCTCGGCGCGTCGGACCTAGCCCAGCTCTACGGCGCGGGAGAGAAGGCGGGCGAGCCGGAGTAAGCCCGTGCCGTTCGGAAGCGGGTTGAAGAACGTCACAGCTTCGGGTGGTGCCTTGTCCTTGAGGGGAAGCACCACGCGGAAGGAAAGATCATGCGAGTCTTCGTCGCGGGACCGACCGGGGCACGAGGTCACCGCCACCACGAGGCCCAGATGACCAGCTGGCGCGGGTCCTCGAACCAGAAGGCCAGGAAGCAGCTCGGCTGGGAGCCGCGGTACGCGAGCTGGCGGGAGGGATTCCGTGCCTGGGTCGGCGGATGAGATGGGCGCGGCCGAGTACCGGCCGCTGCTGTTCTCCATCGCCTACGGGATGACCGGATCTGTGGGCGACGCCGAGGACATCGTGCAGGACGCGTTCCTCGGCCTGACCCGGGCGCGCCGGGCGGGAACCACGATCGCCAATCCGAAGGCGTACCTGACGACGGCGGTGACGCGGCTGGGAAACAACTACCTGAGATCGGCGCGGGTGCGGCGGGAGACGTACGTGGGGGACTGGCTGCCCGAGCCGGTCGTCGTGCCCGCCGACGGGCCGGGGCCGGCCGAGCACGCCGAGCTGGCCGACTCGCTGTCGATGGCGTTTCTCGTGTTGCTGGAGGCCCTCTCGCCGGGGGAGCGGGCGGTGTTCATGCTGCGCGAGGTATTCGGCTACGGCTACCCGGATGTGGCAAGGATCATCGGCAAGACCGAGGTGAACTGCCGGCAGATCTTCGCCCGCGCCCGGCAGCGCATCGCGGCCGGAGGGCAGGCGTGCGTCGGCGCGCCACCCCCGGCGCGGCGGGCGGAGGGTGAGGAACTCGCCCGTAGGTTCTTCGAGGCCGCCGCGGGCGGCGACATGGACGCGCTGCTCGGCATGCTCGCGCCCGACGTGGTGCTCCACGGGGACGGCGGCGGCAAGGCGCAGGCGATCGGGA
>DASXRC010000006.1:0-6507 GCA_036506795.1 Micromonosporaceae bacterium | reverse complement strand
GATGGCCTCGGACGTGTGCAAGCACTGCACGCACGCCGCCTGCCTCGACGTGTGCCCGACCGGGTCGCTGTTCCGCACCGAGTTCGGCACGGTCGTCGTGCAGGACGACATCTGCAACGGCTGCGGCTACTGCATTCCCGCCTGCCCTTACGGCGTCATCGACCAGCGCAAGGACGACGGCCGCGCGTTCAAGTGCACGCTGTGCTACGACCGGATCGGCGACGGCCTCACCCCGGCCTGCGCGCAGGCCTGCCCCACCGAGTCGATCCAGTTCGGCGACCTCGACGAGTTGCGGCAGCGGGCCCAGGCCCGGGTCGAGAAGCTGCACGACGAGGGGGTGACCGAGGCGCGGCTGTACGGCCACGACCCGGCGGACGGCGTCGGTGGGGACGGAGCGTTCTTCCTGCTGCTCGACGAGCCGGAGGTGTACGGCCTGCCGCCGGACCCCGTCGTGACCACCCGCGACCTGCCCAAGATGTGGCGCCGGGCGGGCCTCGCCGCGCTGGCCATGGCCGCCTCCGCGGTGGCCGCCTTCGTAGGGAGGACGAGATGAGGTCGTACTACGGCCGTCCCGTGATCAAGGCTCCGGTGTGGCGGAAGGACATCCCCTCGTACCTGTTCACGGGCGGGCTCGCCGCCGGCTCGGCGTTGCTGGCGGCCGGTGCCGACCTCACCGGGCGCAGCGGGCTGCGCCGGGCCGGCCGGCTCGCGGCCCTGGGCGCGATCGGCGCGAGCGCTTACTTCCTCGTCAACGACCTCGGCCGACCCGAGCGGCTCCACCACATGCTGCGGGTGGCGAAGCCCACCTCGCCGATGTCGATGGGCTCCTGGGTCCTCGCCGCGTTCGGCCCCGCCGCCGGGCTCGCGGCCGCCGCCGAGGCTAGGCTCGTCCCGAAGGCGGTCGGCCGCGTCGCCGGCCTGGCCGCCGCCGGTCTCGCCCCGGCGCTGGGGACGTACACGGCCGTCCTGCTGTCGGACACCGCCGTGCCGTCCTGGCACGAGGCGTACCCCTACCTGCCCTTCGTGTTCGCGGGCGGCGCCCTCGCCAGCGCGGCCGGGGTGGGGCTCATCGCCGCGCCCCCGGCCGAGACCGAGCCGGCGCGCCGGCTCGCCGTGGCCGGCGCAGCCATGGAGCTGTACGGGTCGCGCCGCATCGAGACGCTCGGACTCTTGGCCGAGCCCTACACCACGGGCCCGCCCGGCCGGCTGCTGGCGGCGGGCCGGGCGCTGACCGTGGCCGGTGTCGGCGGCTCCCTCCTCGGCCGGCACAGCCGCGCACTGTCCGCCCTGTCCGGCGCCGCCCTCGTGGCCGCGTCCGCGGCCACCCGCTTCGGCATATTCCTCGGCGGCGTCGCGTCGGCGAAGGACCCCAAGTACACGGTCGTTCCGCAGCGCGAGCGGCTATCGGCGCACGACGAGCGTGATGCCGTCGGCGCGGGCCGGCAGCAGCTCGCCGATGACCGGGAAGCCGGGCAGTTCCCCGGCGACGAGCAGCCCGCCCGACGTCTGCGCGTCGGCGAGGAGTAGCAGCTCGTCGTCGTCCGCGCCGGTTTCCAGGTGCGGGCGCACCCAGTCCAGGTTGCGGCGGGTGCCACCGCTGACGTAGCCGTCGGCCAGCGCCTCGCGGGCGCCGTCGAGGTACGGCACCGCCGCGGCGTCGACCAGCGCGGTCACGCCGCTCGCCCGGGCCAGTTTGTGCAGGTGGCCGAGCAGTCCGAACCCGGTGACGTCGGTCGCGCAGCGTACGTCAGCGGCGAGCGCGGCGGCCGCCGCGTCCCGGTTGAGCCGTGTCATCTCGGCCACCGCGTGTGGGAACGCCTCGCCCGTCGCCTTGTGCCGGCTGTTGAGTACGCCGATGCCTAGCGGCTTGGTCAACGTGAGCGGCAGCCCCGCGTGGCCGGCGTCGGAGCGCATCAGCCGGTCCGAGTCGGCCGTGCCGGTGACCGCCATGCCGTACCTGGGTTCCGGGTCGTCGACGCTGTGCCCGCCGGCCACGTGGCAGGCGGCCTCCCGCGCGACGTCCAGCCCGCCGCGCAGCACCTCGGCCGCGAGCTCCATCGGCAGTACGCCGCGTGGCCAGCCGAGCAGGTTGACCGCGACCACGGGGGTGCCGCCCATGGCGTACACGTCCGATAGCGCGTTGGCCGCCGCGACCCGACCCCAGTCGTACGCGTCGTCCAGCACCGGCGTGAAGAAGTCGACGGTCGCCACGATCGCGGCCCGGCCGTCGAGGCGTACCACGGCGGCGTCATCCGCGGCGTCGAGGCCGACCACCAGCTCACCGGGGCCGGTGGTCTTCGCGTCGCCGAGCAGCCCGGAGAGCATGGATTCCAGCTCGCCGGGTGGGATCTTGCACGCGCAGCCGCCGCCGTGCGCGTACTGGGTGAGCCGATACGCGGTCACGGTGGCCACTCTAGAGTCTGGGGGTGGAGGCGTTCAGGCGGCTGGTGCCCCTCCCGGTCTTCAAAACCGGCGTGGCCCGGGACCCGGGCCAGGCGGGTTCGATTCCCGTCCGCCTCCGCCACGAGGGGGTACCGATGACGGATCCACGCCGCCGCGTGCCGCGCACCGACGCGGTCCTCGCCGACCCGCGGCTCGAGGCCGCCGCGGCCACGTTCGGCCGCGTTCGGGTCAAGGCGGTCGTGGCCGGTGCCCAGGAGCGGGCGCGGCGTGGCGAGATCCGGCCCGAGGACGTCGCCGAGGCCGCGGCCCGGGAAGCCGCCGCGCTACCCGCCGCGGGGCTGCGCCCGGTCCTCAACGCCACCGGCGTCGTGCTGCACACGAACCTCGGCCGGGCGCCGCTGTCACCCGCCGCGGTGGCGGCCCTCGGCGCCGCCGCCGGCTACGCCGACCTCGAGCTCGATGTGAGCACCGGTCGGCGGGCCCGCCGCGGCCGCACGGCGCTCGCCGCGCTCGCGGCGGCGGTGCCGGACGCGGCGGCGGTCCACGTGGTCAACAACGGCGCGGCGGCGCTCGTGCTGGCCGCAACCGCGCTCGCCGCCGGCCGCGAGATCGTGGTGAGCCGGGGCGAGCTGGTCGAGATCGGCGACGGGTTCCGGCTGCCCGACCTGCTCGAATCGACCGGCGCCCGACTGCGTGAGGTTGGCACCACGAACCGCACCACGCCGGCCGACTACGCGTCGGCGATCGGGCCGGAGACGGGGTTCGTGCTCAAGGTCCACCCGTCCAACTTCGTGGTCCGGGGCTTCACGTCCGCCGTTTCGGTGGTCGAGCTGGCCGGCCTCGGCGTACCGGTCGTCGCCGACATCGGCTCGGGGCTGCTGGCACCCGACCCGCTGCTGCCCGGTGAGCCGGACGCCGCGAGCACGCTCCGGGGCGGCGCTGCGCTCGTCACCGCGAGCGGCGACAAGCTGCTCGGCGGGCCGCAGGCGGGGCTGCTGCTCGGCCGGGCCGACCTCATCGAGCGGCTGCGTCGCCACCCGCTGGCCCGGGCACTGCGCGTCGACAAGCTGACGCTCGCGGCGCTCGAGGCGACCCTGCACGGCCCGCCGACGCCGACGTGGTTGGCGCTCCATTGCGACCTGTCGGCGCTGCGCGCGCGCACCGAGGCGCTGCGGGACGCTCTTGGAGGGATGCCCGCCTCCGTCGTGGAGGCCGCGGCCGTCGTCGGCGGCGGGGGCGCGCCGGGCGTCGAGCTTCCGTCGTGGGCGCTGTGCCTGCCGAAGGAGTACGCGGCGCCGCTGCGTACCGGCGACCCGCCGGTGCTCGGCCGCGTCGAGCGGGACCGGCTGCTGCTGGACCTGCGCTGCGTGCCGCCAAGTGCCGACGACGCGCTGCGGCGGGCCGTTCTCGCCGTCGCCGGGCGGTGAGCATGCACGTCATCGCGACGGCCGGCCACGTCGACCACGGAAAGTCCACATTGGTCCGTGCGCTGACCGGCATGGAGCCCGACCGCTGGGCCGAGGAGCGCCGCCGCGGGATGACCATCGACCTCGGGTTCGCCTGGACCGGGCTGCCCTCGGGCGAGGTCGTGGCGTTCGTCGACGTGCCCGGCCACGAGCGGTTCGTGCCCAACATGCTGGCCGGGGTCGGACCGGCGCCGGCCGCGCTGGTCGTGGTGGCCGCCGACGAGGGCTGGATGCCGCAGTCCGCCGAGCACCTGGCCGCGCTGGACGCCCTGGGCGTACGCCACGGCCTGCTCGCGGTCACCCGGTGCGACCTCGCCGACCCGTCCGCCGCGATGGCCCGGGCGCGTGCCGAGCTCGCCGCCACGTCCCTCGGCGAGGTCGACGCCGTCGCCGTGAGCGGCGCGACCGGTGCCGGGCTCGCCGACCTCGTCGCCGCGCTCGATCGGCTCGTCGCGCGGTTGCCGTCCCCCGACGAGTCGGCGCCGGTGCGGTTGTGGGTGGACCGCAGCTTCACCATCAAGGGCAGCGGGACCGTGGTCACCGGCACGCTGCGCGCGGGCCGGTTGGCGGTCGGCGACGAGCTACGGCTCGGTGGCCGCACGGTCCGGGTCCGTGGCCTGCAGGCGCTCGGCGCCGCCCGGCCCGCGGTCGCCGCGGTCGCCCGAGTCGCGGTCAACCTGCGCGGCGTCTCCCGCGACGAGGTGGGCCGCGGCGACGCGCTGCTGACGCCGGGCGGGTTCCTGCCGACCGACCTCGTCGACGTCCGGGTGCACGGCGACCCGGTCACCCTAGCTCCCTCGCTCATGCTCCACATCGGATCGGCTGCCGTCGCCGCCGCGGTGCGGCCGCTCGGCGCGGACACCGCCCGGCTCCGGCTCTCCCGCGCCTTGCCGCTGCGGATCGGCGACCGGGCACTGCTTCGTGACCCCGGCCGGCACCGGGTCGCGGGCGGGGTGACCGTACTCGACGTGCTGCCTCCGCCGCTACAGCGCCGAGGAGCGGCCGCGGCCCGCGCCGCGGCACTGTCCACGATGGATGGTCGCCCCGACGAGGCCGGGGAGCTACGCCGGCGTAGGCTCGTCCGACGCGGCGACCTGGTTCGCATGGGTGTCACGCCGGCGGCGCGGCCCGTGGCCGGCGACTGGCTGGCCGACCCGGACGCGTGGGCCGCCCTGCGCGGCCGACTCACGGCCGCGGTCACCGAGTACGCCGCCACCCACCCCGTCGAGCCCGGCGCCCCGGTGGAGGTACTGCGGCATGCGCTCGGGCTACCCGACCGGCTGCTCGTGGAGGCGCTGGTCTCGCCGCCGCTAGTGCTTGCGGCCGGGCGGGTTCGTCTGGGCGGCGCCGATGGCCTGCCCGAGCACGTGTCCCGCGCGGTCGAGCTCGTGCGCGCGGATCTGGCGGAGCACCCCTACCTGGCGCCGCCCGCCGACCGGCTCGCCGAGCTTCGCCTAGGCCCGCGGGAGCTGGCCGCGGCGGAGCGGGCCGGCGCGCTGATGCGCGTCGGCGACGGCGTCGTGCTGCTGCCCGGCGCGGTCGAGGACGCGGTGCGCGTACTCGCGCGACTGCCCCAGCCGTTCACGCTCAGCGACGCACGCCGGGCGCTGGGCACCACGCGACGCGTGGCGGTGCCGCTGCTGGAGGTGCTGGACCGGCGCGGCGCGACCCGTCGCCTGCCCGACGACCGGCGCACGGTCGCCTAGGTTCTGGTCATGGTCGTGGACGCGCATCACCACCTGTGGACCGCCGACTACCCATGGCTGGCCGAGCCGGGCCTGGAGCGGATACGGCGGGACTACACGGTCGCCGACCTGCGCCGCGTGCTGGCGACGGCACCCGTCGACGCGACCGTGCTGGTGGAGGCCGGCCGCTGCGACCTAGCGGAGACTCTCTCGTTTCTCGCCATCGCCGACGCGACGCCGGAGATTGCGGGCGTGGTCGGGTGGGTCTCGCTCACCGATCCCGACCTGCCGGCCACGCTCGCGAGGTTGCGGGCCGCGCCCGGCGGATCGCGGTTGGTCGGCGTCCGCGACCAGGTGCAGGCCGCGACCGACCCGGGCCACCTCGCCCGGCCCGAGGTCCGCGCGTCCCTCGCCGCCGCCGGGGCCGCCGGCCTGGCGTTCGATCTGGTGGTACGCCAGGAGCAGCTCACCGCGTGCGCCGAGGCGGTCGCCGCGACGCCGGCCACGACGTTCGTCCTCGACCACCTCGGTAAGCCGCGGATCCGGGACGGGAAGGTCGCGGAGTGGCGGGCCGCCCTCGCGCCGCTGGCCGCCCGCGACAACGTGGTCGCGAAGCTGTCCGGTCTGCTCACCGAGGCCGGTCCGGAGTGGACCGTTCGTGCCCTCGCGCCTTACGTCGAGGCGGCCCTCGAGCTGTTGGGCACGGACCGGCTTATGTTCGGCTCCGACTGGCCGGTGTGCGAGCTGGTCGCGTCGTACGCCGACACCAGGTCGGCGTACGACGCGTGCTTGTCGGGACTGTCGACATCGGAGCGTGGTGCGATCTATGGCGGCACGGCCAGGCGCGTCTACCAGCTGGCGGTGCCGTAGACGATGGCATCAGCGATTGGTCGTCGAGCATCTCCCGCAGGTAGCTCCATGACTCGGATACCTGGCCGATCGCAAGTTCTGAC
>DASXRC010000005.1:0-37069 GCA_036506795.1 Micromonosporaceae bacterium | reverse complement strand
GAGGGGACGACAGGTCGGGACCGAGGCTCGGAGCCCGTCAAGTGTCGGGTCAGTCCGGCTCGCCGTGCTCACCCAAGCCTACAGAGAGTCAAGTGGTGTAAATCGGCCACCGGTGCTTTCCCGATCGCCTACGCCGCTGGCACCTCCAGTTGGAGTGGATCAGGCTGCTCCGTCGGGCGGAACAGCGCTTGCATCGACTCGGCGCTGACGTCGTGGGTGCTGATCAGCCACTCGTCGTTCAGCTCGATCAGGACGGCGCCGAACAGCCGGATCACCGCCTCGCGGTTGGGGAAGATGCCGACCACGGCGCTGCGCCGCTTCAGTTCCTTGTTCAAGCGTTCGTAGGGGTTGGTCGACGCGATCTTGGACCAGTGCGCGGCCGGGAAGTCGTAGAAGGTCAGGACCTGCTCCTCGGCGTCGCCCAGCAGCTGCACGACCTCCGGGAAGCGCTCCCGCAGCGTCGCGCAGACGGTCTCGAGCTGGGCCTGGGCGGCCGCGCGGCTGGGCTGCTTGAACAGGCTGCCGACCGCCGCACGCACCATCGCCTGGGCCGTCTTGGGCACCCGCGCCTCGACGTTGCGCAGGAAGTGCACTTTGCACCGTTGCCAGGAGGCGCCGACGGAGACCTGGGCGATCGCGGCGGTCAGGCCCGGGTGGGCGTCGCTGATCACCAGCTGCACGCCGCGCAGCCCGCGGCCGACCAGCCCCTGGAGGAACTCGCGCCACAGCACCCGGTCCTCGCTCACCCCGACCGCGATCCCGAGCACCTCGCGCACCCCGTCGGCCCGCAGCCCGTAGGCACCCACCACCGCCATGGAAACGACGCGACCGCCGTCGCGCACGTGCTCGTAGCGCGCGTCCAGCCACACGTACGGGTACTCCGCGTCCAGCCGCCGCTCCCGGAACGCCGCGACCTGCTCGTCGAGGCTGGCGCAGAGCCGGCTGACTTCGCTCTTGCTCATCCCCGCACTGCCCAGTGACTGCACCAGCGCCTCGACCTTGCGCGTCGACACCCCCTGCACGTACGCCTCGGCCACCACCGCCACCAGCGCCCGCTCCGACCGCCGCCGCGGCTCCAGCCAGCTCGGGAAGTAGCTCCCGGTCCGCAGCTTCGGGATCGCCAGCTCGAGCGTGCCCACGCGCGTGTCCCAGCGCCGGCTTCGGTGTCCGTTCCGCTGGGCCGTCCGCTCGTCCGTCCGCTCGTACCGCTCGGCGCCGGCCACCACGCTCACCTCCGCGTCCATCAGCTCGTGCACGAACCGCCGCACCGCTTCCCGCAGGAAATCCTCCTCCGGCAGCTCCTCCTTGCGCAGCACGTCCAACAAGGTCATGCTCTCCTCGGCCACCGTGTGCTCCTTCCAAGTTGTGGTTTGACAGCCCTTGGAAAGCACGCGGTGGCTCGCTTGTCAAGCCTGGCCGCTCGCCCGATTTACACCACGCCCTGGGAGTGCGCCCAGACGAAGCCACATTCATCCAGGAGGTGCGATTCCTTCCCCGCCAAGGCCCAGCCAGCCAGCGGGAGTCGAGTCTTGCGTCGTGCGAGGCAACGAGCACGGCGAAGCGTAGACAGAGCGACCGACAGGCCCCAACGCGAGTGAAGCGATTGAGCCCCGTTACGTGAATGGAGCAGAGGCCGACCGAGTTCCTAAGCGGGAAGGCACCAGTAGGCGCGGGTTATGGCGACTGCGCCGGAGACTCTGCCGGGGTCGAAGAGCGGGGCATGCCGGGAAACGGATGGATGATGGAACTGGGGAAACCCACCGCGGTCTCGCGCGACGAGCGTGAGTAGCGGAAGCGAAGTGGTCATGCCGAGCGACCGTGACGCCGCGGTGGGTGGCGGAGCGGCCCGTAGTACCGAGGAGGCGGGGCAACGCCCGCGGAGGGAAGGGGCCGCACAAGGCAGTTTGCCCGGTGGGAGACACACGGCTGCACCCGAGGCAGAGACGACCGTGTCCACCAAACTCGCCGGGCTAGCCGCGCGAGCGCGGAAGGAGGCTAGCCTCACGAACGTCGTCCAGTACGTGGACGAGGAGCTGCTGCGCCTGGCGTTCCGTTCCCTGCGCAAGCAGGCGGCGCCGGGGGTAGACGGACAGAGCTACGAGGACTACGCGGCGGAGCTGGACGGGAACCTGCGGGATCTGTACGGCCGACTGCGGAGCGGGCGCTACCAAGCGCCGGCGATTCGGCGGGTGTACATCCCGAAGGGGAACGGCAAGCGCCGGCCGATCGGCATCACGACGATCGAGGATCGGGTGGTGCAGAAGGCGGTCGCGTGGGTGCTCAGCGCGGTCTTCGAGCAGGACTTCCTGGAGTGTTCCCACGGGTACCGACCCGCCCACGGCGCGCACACGGCACTGCACCGGCTCCGCGAGGGGATGATGCAGAACTGGACGCGGTACGTGGTCGAGGTCGACGTGGTCGGCTGCTTCGACCATGTCAACTGGGCGTGGCTGCGGAAGTTCGTGCGGCATCGGGTCAACGACGGGGGACTGATCCGGCTCCTGAACAAGTGGCTGAAGGCCGGCGTGATGGAGAACGGAGTGGTCACCCGATCGAGCGACGGCGTCCCGCAAGGGGGGCCGGTCAGTCCCGTGCTGGCGAACATCTACCTGCACTACGTGCTGGACCTGTGGTTCGAGCGGCGCTTCAAGAAGGGCTGCCGGGGTTTCGCGGAGCTGACGCGCTTCGCGGACGACTTCGTGGCGACGTTCAAGCACCACGCAGATGCGGCGCGGTTTCGGCGGGAAGTGGAGGAGCGACTCGCGGCCTTCGGGATGCGGATCGCGCCGGAGAAGACGGCGCTGCTGCGCTTCGACGGCAACCTCGTGAAGGGGGACGGGCGCCCGGCCGTCAAGCCGGCGACGTTCACGTTCTTGGGGTTCACCCACTACCTGGCGAAGGCGCGCAGCGGGCCGGTCAACATCGTGCGGAAACCGAGCGTGAAAGCACGCGAGCGGTTCATCCGGCGGGTGTGGCAGTGGCTCAAGGCGAACAAGCACGCCAGCGTTTGGGAGCAGCGCGCCCGGTTGACGAGGGCGCTCAACGGCCACTACCAGTTCTACGGCCTCCGGCTCTGCTGGAAGGCGCTCAACGGCGTCCGCCAGCGGGTCCGGAAGCTCTGGCGGCGGGCGTTGATGCGACGCAGTCAACGGGCGCGGCACCGTTGCGCCTGGGCGCGCTTGGACGCCATGCCGTGGTTCCGGCTCCCGGCCGCACGGGTGACGCAGGCGTGGGTCTAGACCACCTCGCGCTGGCCGGCCGACCTGTCTTGGGGAGCCCGGTGCGGGAAAACCGCACGCCGGGTTCTGACCGGGGGGCGGAGAGGCGACTCTCCGTCCCTACCGGACCTCACTACCCCGGCCGAGCCGGGTTGCAACTGCCCGGTCTGCGTGGACGCACAGCTGGCGCTAGAGGGACCCACTGACACGCCGCGGGCGGAGCGCCTCCGGGAAGCTCTTATCTACGCCCTGGCGTTCCACCTCGAGTGCGTGCTCAAGGCGCCTCGCGGTTTCGACCGCCGGATGGGCGCGCCACGCATTGCCTGGCGGCGGGGAGGACCAGCTACCGGGGAGGTGACGATGGTCAAGCAGCTTAGAAGACCCTTCCTCCCATCGGCGAAGGCGGACCCACCGTGCGCGGTGGCGGTGCGCCAGTCGAATGCCGCTTGCACGCGCTGCGGGCGCGCCCCGGCGTTGCAATGGCGGTGCTTCTACGAGCGAATCGCACGCACCGCCTGGCGGCTGGTCACCCGGCCGCTAACGCCCTCGACACGCTGGCCGCGCGGCTACTACTCCCGCCACCTGCGCGCGCGGGTCGACGTGGTTGTCAAGCACTTGGCCGACGGAGCCGGGCGGGCAGACGGCGATCCGAGAGTGGTTCGCGTCGGAGTTGCACGCCCTCCTCACCGGGCCCAGATCCACCAGCCGGCGTCCGAGCGCCGCTTCTACCAACCGCGCGAGAACGAGCGCTACCCGTGGTGGCCGCTACGCGAGAAGAGCGAGGATCGGAGCGCTGCCGGTTGAGACGCCTGGACCGCGCACGGATCACCACTGTTAATCGCTCCGCGACTGAGGTGATCCGGCCCATCAGATGGCTCACTTCCCCGCCCGTCGCGCACAGGCCGTCGGTGCCCCATTGGCCGTGATGATGCGATCTGGAATCGCGGGCCGGCACAATGAGATACTTCCCCCTGACTCGGCGTTCGAACTCAGAAAGCAGGAGGACGTGCAGCATCCGAAACGTGTTTGGACCGATGAAGAGAATGCCGACATCGGTCTCAGCGGCCTAATGGCCGAGTACCGGACCTACCTGACCGGCCGAGCGCGGCCAGCTGCCCGGGGCACGATCGACAAGTGCGCCAAGTCGATGAAGAGCCTGGTCGCCAGTATCGAGCGTGCTGGCGAGCCGCCGATCCTCGGATCGCTGACTCCAGCGGCGGTCAGTCGCTGGATCTCCGAGCAGCGCTCCCACGTCGACGAGCAGACCGGTATCAAGGGACGAGCCGAGGAGGGCATCGCCAGCCGCCTGGCGGCGGTCAAGGTGTTCACCAACCGGTACGTCTACCGCCATCTCGATCTCACGACGGTCGACCTTCTGGCGCGAGTCGAGCGACTCCGCTTCGAAGAGAAGCCGCTGCCCCGTCTGACCGACGAGGAGATCGAGGCGATCCTCACGTGCTTCAACCGAGGCAGCGACGAGGACGTCCGCGACTTGGCGCTTATCACTGTTTTCCTCGCGACCGGGCTCAGGTTCCGTGAGGTCGTCGAGGAGATGACGGTGAGCGGGTTCGACAGGATCTCCGGCCGCTTCACCGTGATCGGGAAAGGTGGGCAGTTCCGCACCGTCCAGCTCAGCCCGCGCGCACTGAAGACGGTTCGGCGCTATCTGACCTCCAGACCCGAGGCCGACTCCGACCAGTTCTGGCTGCGGGAGGACGGCCTTCCGCTCACGTACTGGGGCGGAATGCTGGTCTTTCGACGCGTCAAGGCCCGGTCGGGCGTAACGCGCTTACACGCGCACGTCCGCCGACACACCTTCGCGCAGATCGCTCTGCAAAAGGGCGCGGAGCGGGCGATGGTCCAGGACATGATGGGCCACCGCACGGACCGCATGGCGCGCCGGTACGCCGGAACGATCAGGCAGGAAACCGCCACCGCGGCGATGCCGCGGTGCAGCCCGATCTAGCCGCGAAGAGGGGACTTCAGATTGGTCTACTTGGTGTCACTCCCTTGGTCCACGAGCCGCATGCTCGGGCTTAGAAACCAAGGGACTCACCGATTTTGATCTCAAAGGTGGCAGGGGCGAGATTCGAACTCGCGACCAAGGGCTTATGAGAGCCTTGGCCGCGCAGGCCTAGAGGCTGTTATGCACTTTCCGTTAGAGTGCGATGCCGTCTGCACGATGCGGCGGGTCGCCGGGGAGGGCGGTCGACGCCGTGCTCGCCGTGCTGACGCCTGGCCGGTCGCTTGGTCCCTGGCGCTCACCCGCAGCCGGCCGAACGGACGCTATCAGTTCGATAGCGCGGCGCATTAACGCGAAGTGCATAACAGGCTCTAGGGGACACGGCCGCCGGCGCAGCCCGAATCTGCGGGTCGCCCGACCCCGGCGGTCGATCTTCGCGCGAGTCCCTTGGCCCGTGTCCCCTGCCACCCCGGACCGGGGTCACGGGATGAAGCCCCGGACGACCGGCCTGACCCTGAGCCCGGTGGAGATCCGCGGGATCACCACGTGGCCGGCCTACCGGCGGACGCAGCTCGACGAGCAGATCGAGCGCGCGTGGGCCCTGGAGACGGCCTTCGTCCGGCGCCGGGCCCGGCACAACACCGCGGACGAGAACCGGGGCAAGCCGGCGTGCTGGTGCGAGCAGTGCCGCTGGCTGCGGACGCTGTTCGACGACGATCCGGGCGCACTGCCGCGCCGCGAGGGGGTGACGCTCGTGACCGACCTGACCTTCGCCGAGAGCCTGTCCCAGCAGATCGAAGACCGCGATCGCCGGGGCCGACGGCCGCATCGACGGGCGCCGGCGCCGCGTCGACCTGTACCGGGCGCAACTGCGGGCGCTGAAGGCCGCCCACGCGGCGTGGCGTACATGCGTCGGATCTGACCGGCGGCGCGCTCCGCCTGGCCGCGCTCCCGGACGCGGTCTTCGTGACGGCGACGCCGGCGCTCCGGTACCGGACGCCGTCGCGCATGACGCGGCCGTAGCAGAGCACGCGGCCGCGCTTGTCCACGACCCGGCAGAGGGAGCCGAGGCCGGGGGAGCGGTGCGCCCGGTCGCGGCGGGCGCCGCCGCGCTGGCCGGCGCGCAGGGCGAGCAGCAGGAGCATGACCGTGACCGGGTCGGGGGTCGGGGTCTCCTCCCCGTCGCGCGAACGGCGGGGTGCCATGCCCGGCGACGATACCAGATCGGCGGCGGCCGTGGGGCTCCACCGGGGGTGGCCGATCCGATTCCACCGCTCGCCACCTGGCCCGCTCGGGCGAAGGACCGGGAGAGGGTCCGCCTTCGAGCACCACACGGACCAGCGCCTGCTGGAGGCGAAGGAGTGATCCGGCGTCCCGCCCCCTCCGCAGCGTCGGCTCGCGGTGGCTCCGTCCGGATGCGGTCCTGCCTACCTGAGCGCCGGTCAGGCGCACCCACCGGTTCCGTGACTCCCCGCGGCGGCCTCCTGGGCATGCGCTGGCCCGTACCGCACCCGGCCGTTCGCGGCCTCGATCGCTTGGCGGCCGCTGAAGGGGCCACCGGGGCCTCCAACACCGAGAGGCCGGACAAGGATGCGCCACCAATGGGTCCGGGTTCGTTCGGCCAACTGATTAAGAGTCACCAGGGACGGAAGCCTAGAGCCTGTTATGAACTCCCGCTCGCTACCAGAAGGGAAGTCTCCGCTTGGGAGAGCCTCAGCGGCGGGCCGTGCGCGGCGGCCGCGGGCCTCGCTGGACGCGGATACGAGGTGCGCGGGACGGGGTGGCAGCAGACCTGAACTGACGCTTCCTGTCCGATAGTGGCCGAAGTTCATAACAGGCTCTAAAGAACTGGCCGTAACACCGTAGTCCTCAGGTCCGAGCGGCCCGGCTCGCGATTCTACTCAGTAGGCCACAGTTCTTTGGCTCAGGTCCGGAGGTCTGAACCAGGAGGCGGGAGCGCTCATCCGCGCCGCGCTCCCGTCCCTCGCCGCGACCGCCCGGCGCCGGACGGTGCGCCCGCGGCGGCGCGCCCCGCCTGGCGCATGGTCCGGCGTCGAGTCGATCGCACCGCGGAGCGCGTCGGCGCTCTCCTCGTCGCTCGCGCCGCGGGCGACCAACCGAGCCGTGGCGGCTTCTGCCTTGGTCCACGCCGAGGGCGGCGGTACCCTCGACGAGCAGCGCGTGGGCGCCGTCGCCCGCGCGGGAAGGGTAGCGCAGCGGCCGACCGGCCGCTGCAGACGCCCCGAACCGCGCCCGGCGCGCCGGCGCCGTTCTCCAAACTCGGTCACACCCCGGCAGGGCAACCGGCGAGCGTCGCTTGACGGTCGCTCCGAGGCCACCGGGCGCCCGTGCCGGCTGCCGAAACTTTGCCGCTGACGGCCCGGGTCGCCTGTTGGTCGCTTGACGGTCGCCTGGGTGTCGCGCCGCTGCAGAGCGCAACCCTGCGGCCTCTGGGTCCGCAACCCACCGATCCGCCGTCCACGGCGGGCCAAGGCGTCTTGGGTGTGCATGAATCGGCCACCTCCAGTTCGGACCCGTTTCTCGCCGTGCAAGGGGAGCACACCGCGTCGGGCGACGCGTCGCGTTCCCCATCCCCTTACCCCGCGGTTACCCGACCGCAACCCAGTGGTCAACCGGGGCGGGTACACCGACCAGCCGTCCGGCACTCGCCGGCGCCGGGTCCGTCATGCTCTGCCCGCTCTCTACAGCGGGAGGTAACGCACCTGGCCCTCCAGCTCGCCGTCCAATGACACCTCCGCGACGAGCAAGAGCTGTTCGATCGCCTGTCCGACCGGCAG
The DNA here is from genome assembly GCA_036506795.1 of Micromonosporaceae bacterium. Lineage (GTDB taxonomy): Bacteria > Actinomycetota > Actinomycetes > Mycobacteriales > Micromonosporaceae > DASXRC01. Next base: position 29,090 of record DASXRC010000005.1, on the reverse strand, counting down.
GTCGCGGGGCACCTCCACGAGTCCCGGCATCGGCAGGCCGGCGCGGACACGGTCGTAGGCGAAGCCCACCATCGTCGCGACATCGTGCGTCACGAGCACCCGACCGTGTTCGGCCGCCCAGGCGAGGATCACGGGGTCGTCCGCGCGTCGGAGCCCGACATCCTGGACCCGCGCCACGTCCAACGCCGGCTGCCGCGAACGCATCCCTCGAACGATGTCCCCGTTGAAGTTCTCGTCCGCGAGGAGGCGGAGCACCCCTCAGCGGGCGGCCCGACGCTTCAGCAGGCGCTCGCGGAACTCCTCCGGCGGGAAGCGCCGCTCGGCCTCGGCGCGTACCTCCGCGGCGAGCCGGCGCCGATCCTCGAGGTACGCGTCGACGTCCGCCTTGTGCCGCAGGTAGTAGGCGATCACGGCGTACACGTCCGCCAGCTGGAGGGTGTCGAACCGGCGAACGATCTCCTCGGGGCCGGCGCCGTCCTGGAACTCGTATATCACGGTGTCGAGCGGCACGCGCGTGTCGCCCACGAGCGCGACGCCGCGCGCGTCGACGCGGATGGGAACCGCGTCACCGGCGACCGTGAGCGTCATGGCGCGTCAATCTTAGTGCGCTGGGGCGCGGGCGACACGCGGCTAACGAAGGCACCGCAGTCGTGCGCGGCGGGCCCCTGTAGGACGGCAAATCGCTGTCCGCATCACGCGGCGGCCTCGTAGACGTGGTGTAAGCCGCCGAGGACCGGCCGCGCGTGGATCCGGCTTGCGAGTGGTGCCGCGCGGCGATGCGCCGGCACCGGCGGCTCCAGGTGCAGGCTGCGGTGGGGACGCTCGACGTTGTAGTAGGCCGCGAACTCGCCGAGCACCGCGCGTAGGTGCGCCTCGTTGACGCCGATGACGTGATCCAGGCACTCGTTCCGGGGGGTGCGCACCACCCGTTCGGCGATCGCGTTGGCGCGCGGGGCCCGCACCGGCGTGAGCAAACTCTCGATGCCGAGCCCCCGCGACCGCCGGACGAAGTCGCCGCCGTAGACGCTGTCCCGGTCGCGGACCAGGTAGCGCGGCTGGCGGCCCCACGGGGTCGCGGCGATGAGCTGGCGCCAGACCCAGGCGGCGGCCGGGCGCGCAGAGACCCCGAGGTGCACCAGGTCGCGGCGGCCGCGCGTGATGAACAGGAGCACGTAGAGCGTCTGGAACGTGAGCGTCTGGACCGTGAAGAAGTCCGCCGCCCAGATCGCATGCGCGTGGTTGCGCAGGAACGTGCGCCACGCCTGGCTCGGCGGTCGCTTCGGCGGTCGGTAGCGGCGGATGGAGCGGTTGCTGGCCGCGATCCCGAGCTTCAGCAGCTCGCCCCGGATGCGTTCGGCGCCCCCAGAGGGGATTGTCGCGGGACATCCTGCGGATCAACTCTTGGATCTCGGCACTCAGGCGCGGCCGACCCAGGCCGGTGCGGGACCGCCAACGCCAGAGCAGTCGCCAGCCCTGCCGGTGCCACCGGATCACAGTTTCGGGCCGCACGAGAACGAGGTGGCGTGGCCACCGGCGCAGACGCGGCGCGCCAGCAGCCACAGCGCCTTGTCCCGGCGGCGGAGGCGGGGCCGCTTGCGCGTGGAACGGGTCAGGACCGCCAGCTGGTGCCGCAGCAGGAGGTTTTCGACGACGAGATCGCGGTGACCGCGGAGTAGGGCGCGGAGGGTCGCGAGCAGGAGCGCAACGACCTCAAGCATGCCGCGAGGATCGCCGATCGAGAGCGGATCCGCTACGCCCAGCATTCTGCCGCCCGACAGGAGTGCCGTTGCTATTGTCGCTCGTGTACGCGGTCGTCCGGTTGCTCGTCGATCTCGCGCTGGTCAGGTCCCGTAGCGTGGCGGCGCGCGACGTCAAGCTGCTCGCGTTGCGCCACGAGGTCCGCATCCTCCGGCGCCAGGTCAAGCGAACCGCCTGGCAACCGGGCGATCGGTTCGTCCTCACGGCCCTCGGCCGAGACCTCCGGCGCGCGGGCTGGGGCGTGTTCCCGGTCCGGCCGGAAACGCTGCTGCGCTGGCACCGGGAGTTGGTCCGGCCCAAGTGGGCCGCCTTCGGCCAGCGCCGCGGACCGGGCCGGCCACCGGTGCCCGCCGAGGTCCGCCACCTGATCGGTCGCCTGGCCGCGGAGAACCCGACGTGGGGCTACCCTCAGGGGGAGACAGGAAACTGTCGGGCGGCGCGCCGCGGCGCGCCCGGCGTGGCACGGTGGGGCTGGCCGGGTCCGGCGTGCCCTTGGGCGACAAGGAATCGGCGCCGGGCCGGCCGGAGGGCGAATGCCACGCACGCGCCCGCGTCCCCGGTCGCGCTACCGCCACCGGCCGCAGGCGGTGCCTTGCCCGGCGGTCACCCAGGACCCTCCCGAGGCGCGGCCGCTCTACGAGAGCGTGCTGGGGTGGGTCAGCGAGCGGTTGGCCCGGCGCGGCTACCCGCGCCCGCTGTGCAAGCGCCTGGCGCTGCTGGTGACGGGCCTGGTGGCCGGGGAGGACGGCACCCTGAGCGGGGTGAGCAGCACGGTCCACGGCCTGGCGGTCACGCCGGCCAAGGAGGAGAGCGTCGCCCGGCGCGTGCTGCGGATCATCGCCGACGGGCGCCTGGACCCGGAGACGGCGTTGCCGGCCCTGCTCGCCGACCTGGTCCCGGTCCTGGTCCAGGACGCCGTCCGCGCGCACGCCGCCAACGCCGGGTCGGGCACGCGCCACCACCGGCGGCCCGGCGACTGACGAGCAACACCGGATGGCGAGGGTAGCTACCACAGAGGTCGCCGCGGGTGGCGAGCGCCGCGCGGAGGAGGGCGACGAGCAGGTGCAGATACTCGAGCATGCCCGGCATCATGTCGCGTCAACCGGCGTCGTTGCTCGACCCGCCTTTTCCACCCCGACGGCCCGAGCCGGGCCCGCGGCGGCAACGCCGGGGTCTGCCACTCGAGCCCGTGCGTCCCGCGGCCGGTCGGGGCCCGCCGTCTACAGCTCGAACGTGTCGGCGTAGACGACCCTCTCGCGCACGAAGTCGAGCGGCGACGTCGAGACCATCGGGTCGCCGGGGATCAGGTCGCGCAGGTACGTCTCTAGCTCCGTGATGAGCAGGCGATAGCCGCCGCCTGCGAGCGCGTTAGGGGGCAGCTGCACCGTGCCCGTCCACGTGACGTGGAAGCCGGAAGCGGTCGCCTGCAGCGCGACCTCGCTGCCGACACGCTCCCAGCCGAGGTCGCCTGGCACGCCGGGTACGCGACGCTCCAAAGACGCGCGGACGGTCGTGTTCGGCGTCGTGCTGCCGCCGACGACGTTCGGGCCGATGTCCTGGAACGGCAACGGCGAGATGTCTGCCAGGATGCTGCGCCCCGAGAAGCCCTGCACGGTGACCTGAGCGCTGGCCTCCGAGAGGACGACCGCGGCGGCTCTGTCCGGCGCGAGCTGGATGAAGTCTGTCATCACGACCCGCGAGAGGTGGGCGCCGGCCAGCGATTGGGACTGGTAACGCGCGAGCGCCAGCCGCACGAACGGGAAGTAGGTGTCGCCGGGGTCGACCTCGACGTCGCAGTACCAGAGCTTGCGGCCACGGTCGAAGTACACGTCGTGCGCGGCCACCACGACCGCGACGCTCGGCGGCAGCTCCTCGAGCGTCAAACCGGACGCGTAGCCGGTGTGTCGCGGGAAGGCCGCGACCGTCGGCGGCTCCTCGGGCGTCGCTGACTTCCAGACCGGGTCGCTCCCCCAGGCCGTGACGTAAGGCCGGAGCATCTTCTTGATCTCTTCCGGCGTCGGCTTGAGGGCGGCGACGACGCTGATCGCGCCGCGCGCCAGCGGGCTGCTCGCCTGCGTGAGGAAGGAGCCCGAGAAGCCGGCCGCAGCCTCGACCGCCCTGATCGGCTGCGCCGGGCCGCCCGCCCGCCGCAGGGGCCGGATGCTGATCTGCGGCGGCCGGCGCGCCAGGTCCCGCGCCGTCAGCTCGAGGCCGGCGACGCGTCCCCACCCGCGCGGCAGGCGGACCCCCGGCTCGAGGATCACCCCCAGTTGCTCGCCGTCGCCGGACGAGAACCATGGGCGTCGCAGCCAGATGCGCACAGCCTTGCCGCGGCGTACATGCTTGCGGTGGTCGCCCTCGTCCTGGCGCTCCCAGCGGAAGGTCGGCAGGACGTAAAGCACCTCCGGCGCCGCCGGCCGCGCCGCGCTCAAGATGTGGTGCTCGAGGCCGGGCTTCAGCGTCCCACCCGCGTCCGTCGTCCCTTCGACGCGCTGGATGTTGGCTGGCAGGTCGGTGAGCGGACGGGGCAGGAACTCGCGAAACCGCGTCGTCGCGACGCTGTGGTAGACGATGCGCCGGTATTTAGTGTCGCCGAACTCGTGGCGCGACTGGTGCAGGGCGACCTCCGCGCTGTCCTCAGAGCGCCTGATGTCGAAGCCGAAGGCCTGTGCCCGGTGCGGCACCTCGGTGCCGAAGGCGCGCATGCGCGGCTCGTCGTCCGTGATCAGGTCGACGTCCTCCGTCCACTCGCCGAACGCATCGAGGCGGCCGGTGCTCCTGGCGTGATTCACGATCGGGCCGCGGAAGGCGGCGAACGTGTCCCCGAGGGCGCGCGAGGACTTCACCCGCGTCATGTCCGGCACGACGAGTGGTTGTTGGACCGCGTGCGTGAAGATCACCTCACGGAACGGCGTCAGCATCCAGTGTCGTCCCTCGATCGCGGCCTTCTTGAGCGCGTCGGTCCTGTCGGGCGCCGGGACCCATCGCCAGATCGCCAGGTCCTCGAGCCGCCCGTCCGAGAACACGGACGCGAGCCGCGCCCAGACCACCTCCGCCTTCGGCAGTCGCACCTCGAGCACGCCGCCGGCGAACGCGGCGCCGAGTGGCCCCTCGGACAGCCGCAGCCGGAAGGGGACGAGCGCGGGCCAGCCGCCGGGGAAGCTCGCGACCTGGTGGAAGACCTCCGCGCCGGCGAAGTCGCGGCCGGTGAGCGACACGCCGATCGCGAGCGGGTCCGGCAGGTACGGCAAGATGACGTTCGGGTCGGGGCAGAAGGCGTAGGCGCCGCCGGGCAGCCCGGCGCCGCGCACCGGCGGCAACGCCGTCCCGGGCGGGAAGAGCGAGATCGGAGCCTGGGCGATCGTCTTCTGACCCGTCGCCGGGTCGACGATCGTCTCATCCAGGAAGGTGCCCTCCTCGCGCAGGGCGACGCGCAGGGCGGCGGTTACCTGCGCCGGCGTGCCGCCGAAGGCGGCGTCGAAGCGGCCATCCTGCTCCGCCATCTGCTGCGAGGCCTTCGGCGGCGCCAGGTGACGCTGCGAGTCCTCCGCGTAGCCGTGGGGCGCGCCGGCGTCCGCCAGCGCCTGCTTGACCTCGGGCAGCTCGGCGTAGTCCGCGGGGCTAATACCGAGGTTCGAGCGGATCGCGAGGTGCTCGAGCGACTCGCCTTCCGTGTCGAGGTGGCGGCGCAGCACGGCCGGCGAAGGTAGAGGTTCGAACCGCAGATAGGGCTGGGCCTCGGAGACCAGGTGCGGCTCCGGCGGCTCGAGCTCCTCCTCGCTGAACGGCACGCTGTTGCCGGCGAGGTCGACCGTGCGTGCCCGCATCCGGTAGGTGTGGCCGACCCGCAGCCGAGGTAGCGTACCGCCTTCGACGGAGACGCGGCTGACGAGCGGGAACGGGTTGCCTTCCGCCGGGTCGTGGCGGGAGATGCTGCTGCCGGCATCGCCCTGGCCCGGCTCGACGATGCGCTTGCCCGGCCGCGGCGCCGAGAGGCTCCAACCTTCCCAGCCGGCGATGGTCTCGTGCAGGTAGAGGTCGTCCGAGGGGGTCGGGTGCTCGGCGTTCTCGCTCGAGGCCGCCGTCGCCTTCAGATAGCCTTCGTCGGTGAGTGCGATCGGCTCGGGAGGTTCGGCGCCCTCGGCCGCCTTGATCGCGTGCTCGACGACCCGGCGGTGGAGCGAAAACCAGCCCGGACCGCCCGGTGCGTCCTCGTCGAAGACGTCGACGCGGTAGCCGCGCACGAGGTCCTCGGCGTCGAAAACGACGGGGTGCCCGGACTCGATGTCCGCGTTCTTGCCGCGCCTGTCCTTGAGGTCCTCGAGCAGGACGTCGCCGCGCCGCAGGCGCGCCAGGGCCAGGCCGGCGGAACGGAGCGCGGGGATCCCTGCCTCGTCCGGGGTCGCCTCGCTGCGGCGCTCCGGATCCTTCAAGGCCTCGAGCGTCGTCGAGAAGCCGACCGCCTGCAGGGCGCCGCCGTCGACGTCGACCTGGAAGAGGTCGTAGACCTCCGGGCTCAGGCGCAGCAACCCGTGCGACATACGAGAGCTGTGCGCCGGGCGCGCGCCGAACCAGCGGCCGTCGAAGTCGTAGCGCGTGCCGGGGCAGGTCGGCGGGCTCTGGGGCAGATCGCCCTCCGGCACGGCGCGCACGATGCCTTGTGCTGGCACCAGGGCAGGGTCGAGGTCGACGATCAGGTCGATGATGATGCCGAGGCGCCGCAACAGCAGCGGATGGTCCGCGAGGCTCGAGAGCATCTCGTGGAAGTCGAACTCGTGCGGCTTGGGCGAGGGCTCGATGTGGTCCTGCGGGAAGTCCGGGCGCTGGCTGCCGGGGCGGTAGTAGAAGCGGTAGGCCTGGAAGAAGCTGTTCTGCGCTTCCTGCGCGGCCGGCGGCAGGCTGGGGTCGGCCATCGGCTCGAAGACCACCTGGCCGTCGCCCTTGTTGTCCTGGCGGGCGCGCGCCAGCTCCGCGTAGAACGACTGCGAGTCTGTGATCCGGATCGGAATGTGGCTCAGTGGCACGAACGGCGCCAGCGGCCCGAACGGGTCGTCGATCGACGGGAGGTTCGTGCCAGCGGCAGCGGCGGCACCGTACGCCTGCTCGAGGAACCGGAGCACGGGCCGCACCGGGAAGACATGGATGTTACGCTTCGCGTGGTCCCGGAAAACGTGCGGTCCGACGGGCGTGCCGGGCGGGAAGAGCCGCTCCCACAGCCCGGCGTCCGCGGCTGCTTCCGGGATGCCGGGCGCCGACGGCCCGCCCTGGAACTCGACCAGGAAGCGAAAGCTGTTCACCCGGTCGGGCCAGGCCCCGAACGCCGCGAACTCGCCGAGCTTGCGCGGCGTGTCGCTGCCGTCGTCGTTGCGCAGCCGCGGCGCGACGTGCACCGAGACGCGCAGCCGCCCGTCCGGCCCGATGCCGTTGGGCAGCGCCGTCCAGATCACTTTCTCGACCGTCATGACGGATCCCTCATGCGAAGGCCGCGCAGTAGGCGTCCCAGTCCGGCGACGTCGCATCCGGCTGGACGTCCAACAGCTCGGCCAGGGTCGGGTCCGCACCGGAGCCGGCGAACTTCTTCGTGCAGCTGATCTCAATCGTCACGCTGAACAGCGTCACGTCGATCTCGATGCTGATCGTGGCCGTGCCGACGCACTTCCCGCTCGCCGACTCGTAGCGCATCTCGAGGTACAGCTCGATGCAGACTGAGACGAGGCCGAGCGCCTCCACCTCACCGCGGAGGCGGAAGTAGCCCGCGAGCGTCGCATCCGAGCCCTCGATCTTGAAGTAGAGCCCGGCCATCGCCGAAACGCTGCCGGAGGCGACGCCGAAATCGACCGAGCAGGCGGCGCCGAACTCGATCGCGCCCTCGAGGATCTGGAGGCCGTCGGCGTTCAGCGTGATGCCGAAGTAGAAGCCGCCGCCGAAGAGGCTGACGGTCAGCCGCGACGGATTCTCGCGCGTGCAGAAGTTGAACCAGGTGCTCATCGGCGGGCCGACGAACGGCACGGTGAACCCCGCACCCAGGCTCAGGTTCTCGAGGCTGAAGACGCCGACCGAGAGGCTGGGCAGGCCCATCGTGAAGCCCGCCGCGATTCCCGAAGGCGACACCTGGACGTCGGGCGGGTCGGAGAAGCCGTCGAACGGGATCACCTCGCGCAGCGTCTCGACGAAGGCGAGCGGCCCGGCGAACTCGAAGCCCGTGAACTTGACGTCGACGTCCATCTTCTTGCCGGCGATCGCCTGGATCTGGACGCGCTCGAACGTCAGGATCAGCAGCTCGAGGTCGAGGACGAAGTCGTTCAGGGCGCAGGTGACGGTGAAGACCTCCTCGCCGCCGCCCTGCGCGTCCGCCGCCTCGACCGAGAGCAGCAGGTTGCGGTCGCCCATCGGCTTGAACGGCCCCCACGACTTGACGACCGGCCGCCACTCGAAGCGCGCGTTCAGCGCCTGCGGCAGGATGTCCCCGTCCGCGAACTGCTGCAGCAGGCCGACCTCCGCGAGCACGCCGTCGATCGCCTTCTCCAGCGAGGCGGTCGCTTGGGTGACCATCGCCTTCGGGCCGGACGGGAGGGCGCTGCCGGGCAGGCTCGCCGCGAGGCCACCGAGCTCCGTCTTGAGCGTCGCGAGCTGGCTGGCGACCGGTGCGACGCCGCCACCCGCCAGCAGCGCCGGGATCGAGCCCGTCGTCGGGTTGAGCAGCTGGTCGAGCACGGTGGCGACCGCGGACATCTCGGCCACGGGATTGACGGCCGCGAGCTTCTGAAGCCGCTCGAGGTTCGAGATCACCTGCTCGACCTGGTTCAGGGACTGGCCGACGAACTGGGGCAGCTTGTCGAGTTCGTTGAAGCCGGCCAGGTCGAGGATGTCGCCGAGCGAGAGGACGCCGAAGAGCTTCGCGCCGGTGATGGCGCCGAACCAGGCCGTCGGGCTGAAGGAGCCGGCCGCGACCGTGTCGAGGTCGCCGGAAACGGGACCGGTGATGCGCGACAGGCCGCTTAGCACCATGTCCGGCGTCACGAGCCCGCCGGAGCGGTCGCCTTGAGAGCTGAACACAACGCCGAGCTTCGCCGCCCCCGGGTCGGGGTCCGCGGCGAGAAACACCTGCCCGAGGTTCGCCTCGCCGAAGCCCTCGCGCAGGTACAGGTCCTGGAAGACGACGCTCGCCGGCGTCGAGGTGCGGGCGATGCGCTGCAAGGACGGGACGTCGATCTGGCCCTTGCGCACGACCGGGAAGAAGCGGAGCTGGCGCCAACCGAGCTGCTCGAACTTCGGCTTCGCCGGCACCTCGGCGCCGAAGGTCAGCGTCTGCACCGCGAAGGTCGTGTCGTTGGGGCCGTCGCTTTCGGCGAACGCGACCTTCTGGCCCTGCAGCGGCACCGTCGCGCGGAGAGTCGAGCTTGCGGGCGGCCAAACGGCGGTCTCGTACGCCGGCGCGACCTTCGCCGGCAGGATCGAGTCGTCGTACTCCTTGTCGGTCTCCTCTTTGCCGACGAAGATCAACGGCATCGCCACATCGACCTGGTTGCCGTCCGTGTCCGTCGCGATAATGTGGAACTTGAACGGCTCCCCGCCGACGAAGGGCCAGAACGCGCTCTGCAGCTTGCCGTCGATGTCGTCCGTCTCGGGCGGATCGAGGAGCGGGGCGACGCGCGTGAGAACGCGCACCGCCTCGAAGGGCATCATCAGGTCGTACTGCTCGTCGGTGCGGGCGGTGTCCGGTCCGTCGTACCTGAGACCGGTAGCGCGGTAGGTCTTCAGCGGCTCCCGCACGATCAGGAACATCCGCTGCCGCAGATACGCCGGGTTCCCGGGCATCTCGTCGCGGAACTGGCGCTCCGTGACCTTGACCAGCGAGGCGCGGTGTCCGAATGGGAAGAGGAACCCGGCGTAGACGACGCGGACGTAGTGGTCTCTGCCGAGGGTCGCGCGGTGGCGCCACTCCTCGACCGAGAGGCCGCGCGGCTGCGGGAAGTCCCAGGCGCCGCGCGAGTCCAGCCACGCCCCCAGCGACGACAGCGCGAGGAGGTCGACATCCAGCGGGTCCGGCTCGTAGAAGAGCTTCGCGTTCTTCCCATCGCGCAGGCGGAAGTTAGACGAAAGGTGGACGACGTTGTGGCGGTCGAACCTGTCCAGCGACGCACGGAAGGGCAAGTTCGTGTGGCCGGGGATGGGCACCGTCTGGGCCGGGGGCGGCGTCTTCGGCGCGGGCGGGTCCGTCGTCCAGACGGCGCGCAGCTTGCGCAGCGGGTCGTCGCCGTCGATCCGCGTCCCGTCCTCGCGGCGCACCCCGAGGCGTGTGTGCCAGAGCTCAGTGTGCCCCGTGTCGTCTGAGGTCTTCGGCTGGTCGGCGTGGAACCAGGCGCCGAAGCGGTTGGGTGACAGGATGACGCGGTACGGCAGCTCGAGGGCCGTCTGGGTCGCGCCGGGCGGCGCCGGCTCCGGCCGCAGCTGAATAGGCGAGATCGCCCTTCCGACCAGGTCGTCCTGGAACAGGAACCCCGCGTCGCGCGTGGCGGAGCCGGTCACGGTCGTCAGACCGAGCGTGTTGCCGACGGTCCGGACCTTACGCCTCCCGCGCGCGACGGCGAAGACGCGCGAAGCGCCCGCCATCGGAGCGCCGGCGACCGCCTCGAGCGCCAGCACGGTAGCGCTCGACTCCGCCGCTCCTACCGGAAACACGCCCGGCCGGCTCGAGGCGGCGAGGACGTCCGCCGAGAACGCCTGTGGCTGCGCCAATACAGCCTGCTTGAGCGAGGCGGTGAGAACGTCGCGGAGGAAGTGCCGCTTCTGCTTCGGCGGCAGCGCGTTCGCCGGGACGCTCAGCTCGAGCTCGCGCATCGCCTTGAGCAGGCCGTCGAGCGTCCAATCGATGGGCAGCTTGTCGTCCGGCACGTGGAAGACGAGCCGCGACCAGCCGGCCACGATCGCCTGGATCGGCGGTGGATCGGGCGTCTCGCTGGCGTTGTTGCCCTGGTCAGGGTCGGTCAGCGCCGGGGTCTGTCCTGGGTTGGACGGGATCGCGACCGGGTACTTCTCGACCGTCGTGAAGTAGGCCGGCTCGATGATGTGCTGCGGCGGGAACCAGACGATCAGGTAGGCCTGCCCCGGTCCCTGCTTGATGAGTTGCGCCGGCTGCTCGCCGGTGCCGCCGAGCTGGACCTGCAGGTTGACCAGATCGAAGCCGAGCACGAGCAGGTCGTCGGGTCGGATGACCCAGCGCCGCCGGTCCGGGCCCGGCCGCCCACCGCGCCGGCGGAGCGGGACGGACACCGACTGCGACGCCGCCAACCTGGCCATCATGAGCTGCCTCCAACCGGACTCAGCAGCATCTCTTCGCAGTACAGCTCGGCGATGACCCGCGCGACCTGGCTCGCCTGCCCCTTGACCGGCGCCAGCCGCACGATGCCCAGATGGTGCAGGTCGATGCGGCTCAGCTCCTTCTTCAGGTCAGCCGAGAGAAAGGTGAGCGAGCCGCTGCGTTCGAAGCCGTCGCTGTTGTTGCCGTTGACGACGAAGCTCTCGTGCCAGTCGAACCAGGTCTGCGCCGAGACCTCGGAGAGCGTGACCACGAGGTTCGGGAACTCGACCCGGCCGGCGCTGAGCGAGACGCCAACCCCTGCGGGCGCGACGACGGTTCGCGGATCTGCAGGGCGTCGCGCAGCTCGCCGGGTTGTCGGCGACGGCGGTGTCGCAGGCACCACCTCTCGCTTCACGGTGAAGGAGTCGATCTTGCTGACCCTGGTGCAGTCCAGGCCGTCGATCTCAAGCCGGAAGTTGGAGGTGCGCCACAGCTTCTGCTTCGACATGGCGAGGGAAAGCTTCCCGCCGCCGGCACTGATGTCGATCTGCTCGGGCTGGAACCGAACCGTCAGGTAGCCCGCGTCCTTCGAGGACGCGTCGAGGGCTGGGATCGTCGTCTCGGTGATCAGCGCGCCCGAGAAGGCGGCCTCCGTCTTGATGTTGAGGTTGTGGTCGAGGGTGAGGACGGCGCCGTCTCTCTTTCCCGGCTGCGCCCCCCAGGAGCCAGCCACCCAACCGAAGAGCTCCTGCGACATCGCGACGCCGACCGGGAGGCCGAATTCCTCGTACTTCGGCGGGCCGAGACGCTTCGTCGCGAAGTGCAGTCCGGCACTGAGCTCCGAGATCACCTCCGCGTGGATATTGCCGCCGTCGAAGTCCTCGCCGAGCAGTGTGACATCGCCCGCGTTGCCCGTGCCGAGGCGTAGCGCGAAGTGGCCGAAGGCGGCTAGGCCTCGGACGCCGGCGGCGCGGCTTGGCGCAGATGAAACGCCGGCGGTCATATTCATCGCCCCCAACCCTCGCCCCCCCGCAGTAGGTCCAGTGTAAGCGCAGCAGGCGTAGTGTCAAGCGCACGAGGGTGTGACCGCTCTCTGTACGGGTCGGTCCGATCCGGGTTCGGGCCGCGGCCATCACCAGGTTTCCCGCCGGGCGACCACAGCCTGGGTTCCAGGCCAGCGGCGACCCGGTCGTCCACCAGGCTGTGCGGGCCGCAAAGTCGACGCGGGTTCACGCAGCACGCTCGTACGCGTGGTGCCGCCCGCCGAGGACGGGCCGCGCGCGGATCGCGCCGGTCGCTGAGCGGGCGACCGGCACCGGCGTCTCGAGCCGCAGGGTCCGGTGCGGGCGCTCCCGGTTGTAGAAGCGGACGACCTCGGTCAGGACGGCGCGCAGGTGCGCCTCGTTGACGATCACGAGGTGGTCGAGGCACTCGCGGCGCAGCGTTCCGACCAGCCGTTCGGCGATCGCGTTCGCGCGCGGCGCCCGGACCGGCGTGAGCAGCGTCTCGATGCCGAGGCGTCGCGCCCGCGGCACGAAGTCGCCGCCGTAAACCGCGTCCCGATCCCGCAACAGGTACCGGGGTGCCCGGCCCCACGGCGTGGCCGCGATGAGCTGACGCCAGACCCACGCGGCGGTCGGGTTCGCGGTGACGTTCAGGTGCACGAGCTCGCGCCGCGCGTGGGCGACGAACACGAGCACGTACAGCGTCCGGAACGTCAGGGTCTGGACCGTCAGCAGGTCCGCCGCCCAAAGGTTCAGCCGGTGGTTGCAGAGGAAGGTCCGCCAGCCCTGGCCCGGCGGGCCGGCCGGTCCGCGCCGGCGGTAGCGCCGGACGGACGCCTTGCCGACCGCGATCCCGAGCTTCAGGAGCTCCCCGCGGATGCGCTCGGCGCCCCAGAGCGGGTTGTCGCGCGCCATCGTCGCGATCAGGTTCCGAACCTCGGGGCTGACGCGCGGCCGCCCGATCCGCGCCCGCGAGCGCCACCGCCAGAACAGGCGCCACCCCCGCCGGTGCCAGCGCACGACCGTCTCGGGCGCGACCAGGACCAGGTGGCGGCGCCAGTCGCGCCGGACCAGGCGCGCCAGCACCCAGAAGAGCTTGTGGCGCGTGCGCAGTCGTGGGCGCTTGCGGGTCGGGCGGGTGAGGACCGCGAGTTGTTGGCGCAGCAGGACGTTCTCCGCGATCAGGTCGCCGCGGTCGCGGACAGTCGCGTGGAACAGGGCAACGAGGAGGAGCAAGCACTCGATCATCGCTGGCAATGATCGCGGCCACCGGCGCAGGCTGCACGGCCGGACTTTGCGACCTGCGAAGATGGGACTGGGCGCTGTCCCGGCTGGTTTGACCCTTTTTGGCCCCGGCCTCGTGCCTTGGTGGGGATCTGTCGACCAGACCGGGGCGGCGTTCCAGGCGCCGCCGGCGCGGATCTGCGTGACCCAATACGGGATTGAGCCGAAGGGCCTCGTCGCAGGATTGTCCGCTGCCCCGTCGGTGCGCGTCGGCGCGCGTTCGCACCGAAGGAGGAGTGTGCTATGCCCGCGCAGATGCCGGTCGACCGGTGGATCACGGTCGGGGTGGACACCCACGCCGACCAGCACGTCGGCGCCGCCCTGGACCAACTCGGCCGCTTCCTCGGCACCCAGGCAGTCCCCTCGACCGCGGCCGGTCACGCGGCGCTGCTGGCCTGGGCGGGGCGGTTGGGGGTGGTGGAGCGGATCGGGATCGAGGGGACCGGCAGCTACGGGGCTGGCCTGAGCCGCTGGTTGCGCGCCCGCGGGGTCGCGGTCGTGGAGGTCGAGCGCCCCAAGCGGGCGGAGCACCGAGGTCGGGGCAAGTCCGATCCGGTCGACGCCGAGGCGGCCGCCCGGGCGGTGCTGGCCGGGACCGCGACCGCTCAGCCCAAGGCGGGCACCGGCGCGGTCGAGAGCATCCGGACGCTGCACGCCACCCGCCGCGCGGCGATGAAGGCCCGCACCCAGGCCGCCAACCAGCTCCACGCCCTGGTCGTGACCGCACCGGACGACCTGCGGGCGGCGTTGCGTCGGCTCGGCGTGGCCCGGCTGGTCGCGACCGCCGCCGGGTTCCGGCCCGGCGCTCCGCGCACCCCGGCGGCGGCGACCAAGATCGCCCTGAAGTCGATCGCGGTCCGGTACCGGCAGTTGACCGCCGAGATCGACGCGCTCGACGCCCACCTCGCTCACCTGGTGGCCGAGGCCGCTCCGGACCTGGTCGCCGTCAAGGGCGTCGGCACCGACACCGCCGCCACGCTGCTGGTGACCGCCGGCGACAACCCCGAGCGGCTGCGCAGCGAGGGCTCCTTCGCGCACCTGTGCGGCGTCGCCCCGATCCCGGCCTCCTCGGGCAAGACCGTCCGCCACCGCCTGAACCGGGGCGGCGACCGCCAGGCCAACCGCGCCCTGCACCTCCTCGCCGTCCGGCGGCTGCGCTGGGATCCGGCCACCGTGGCCTACGCCGCGCGCCGCACCGCCGAGGGACGGAGCAAGCCCGAGATCCTCCGCTGCCTCAAGCGCTACATCGTCCGGCAGCTCTACCCATTCCTGGTCCCTCATCCCGCGCTCCGCCCGGCCACCCTCGAGACGGGTGGGCCGCGGAGCGGACCGCCCACCACGCCCCAGCACGGGGGAGCGGCGGTCACCCGACGGGCCGGAGCGCAGCGCAGGACCCCGCCCCCAGGCGGGGTTGACGGCCGCCGGGGGCGGAGCCACCGCGTCCCCACTCCGCCCAGCGCAGAACCGCCACGCCCTATCCTCGACCGCTTGACGTCCACTTGACTTCTATACGGGTATCCCCACAAGCGCTGCCGACTCTACGCCGCCGATCCGATCGCGACGATCACCGGTCCGGCGAACGACATGCCAACACCGGATGCTGAGGGTAGCCACCACAGCCCTCGCGGCGGCCGGCCGGCCGACCTAGGTCGAGGTCGGCGCGAGCTTGGTCAGGGGCGCGAACCGCCCCACCTGGGTCGGCGTCGCCGGGCTCGTCCGCCGTACGCCGACGCCGAGGATGCTGGTCCCGGGCGTCGCGCTGTTCCGCAGCTCGTTGGTCCGGGTGCGACCGCTGAAGTCGGTGATCCGGACCGCGTAGGCCGACTTGATCTGCGCCTGGGCCAGGCTGAACGACTGGCTCACGCCGGGCGATTCGCCGAGCAGCACCCAGCGTGGCCGCAGCCCGGCCACGAGCACCTCGACCCGGTACGGACGTAGCTCCTCGTCCGGCCGGACGAAGACGGTGATGTCGTCGTCGGCGGAGCCGACCATCAGCTTCCCCTCGACGCCCAGGACGACGCTGCCGAAGGCGCCGAGTGACAGGAACGACTCCGGTTCCTTGACCGCGATGTCGCCGAGGGCGGCGCGTGGGTCGAGATGCTTGTTGAGCCCCGCCTTGGCCTCGCGTCCGACCGTGAAGAGGTGGACGGTGTCGGCGAACGTCATCTGCGCCGGAGAAGGTATCGAGCGCTTGGCCGCGAACTTGCGGTCGGTCAGTCGCAGCGAGACGACCGGCTGCTCCTCGCCGGCGAAGCGCAGCTGCCGCGTGTAACTGCCGTCCAGGTTGCCGACGATCGCACCGGTGAACTCGCCGCCGCGCGCGACCAGGTCGAGCACCGGCGTCGTGGCCGGGTCGACCAGGTAGACGTTGCCGAACCGATCGCGCGGGTAGACCCGGACGCTTGCGGCGAAGAAGACGCGGTCGCCGACGACGAAGCGAGAGTGGACCGTCTCCCAGAGCGTGAAGTCGGGGTGGGGCCGCACGTCGACCTGTACCTGCACCCGCTTCTCACGCCGAAACGCGACTCCCTCGTCGGTCTCACCGAGCGCCGTGACGTAGAAGTCGTAGACGCCCGGCGTGGTCGTGCTCGTGAAGGTCGCTCGGTAGGTGCCCTGGTCGGACGGATCGGTCATGGCCACGACCGTCGGAACGTTGAACGGCGAGAACGTGATCCCGCGACGCTTGAGCGCGAGTGTCTTGGCGGCGATGCCCGAGGCGTCGGCCGGGCCGAGGATCCGACGTGCCGTGGCGAGCTGACTGGCCGTCACCTTGAGCGGTGCCAGCCAGTTCGACACGAACTGGCCGGGCGCGTCCAGCCGGCAGGTCACCGACGCGCCCGTGACGGGCGTCCCATCAAGGGTCAGGGCCGCGGTCAGCTCGATCGAATCGCCGGCGAAGTAGCGCGTCTGGTCGAGCGACAGGGTCATCTTGAGCCGCGACTCGAAGATCACCTCGTACTCGAACTCCTCGCGGTCCGACCCCGCCAGCACGTCCGACGCGACGATCAGCGTCCAGTCGCCGTGCCGTGGCCGATCCGGGTCGGCGCTGTTCTGCAGGAAGTCGTCGTCGAAGACGTACATCGTGTAGCGCGGGTCGGCGCCGAACCCGATCCGGGGGTCCTGGCGGGCGACGCTCGGCGTGATCAGCTCACAGAGCGGCGTCAGGATCTCCACCCGGACCCGTCCCGGGTCGAAGGTACCCCAGTTAACGACGAAGGCGGCCTTGCTCTCGTACCGCGTGACCGCGATGGTGCGGCGCACCTCCGGCGCCGAGGCCGTCAGGACCGCGGCCGGATCGGTGGTCGGGTCGAGCGACAGCCCGGCCGTGATGGCGGTGCGGAACGACTTGTTCAACCCGAGGCCGGTGTCGTCAGCGCCGGCATCTAGGAACTGACCGCTCAGCGACCCGCCGGTCGTCGCGGACTCGGCGACGATCGAGGAGAGCAGAGCGTGATCCGGCGCGTAGATGCTCGCGCCGGGATCGCCGTAGCCGACCGTGATGACGCTGATCTTCTTTCCCTTGAACGAGGTCGCTCCGACGCCGAAGAAACTCGAGGGAGGCGGTGGCGAGCAGTTGTGGGCGCCGTCGGACATCAGGACCAGCAGGCGCCGGTTGAACTGCTGCGCGTTAGCGGCAGCTTCGAAGTAGCCGAACGAGCCGGCGACCGTGCCCATGACCCGGCCGATGCCGTCGCCCACGGGCGTACTGCCGCCGGGGGCGTTCGCGGCGAGGGCGGTCTTGGCGGCGTCGACCACGCCGTCGGCGATGTCGACCGCGACCTGTATGTCGGAGCTCGAGGGGCACGGCGTCACGGCCGGGAAGCGGGCCACGCCGAAACGACCCTTGCCGCCGCCGAAGAACTTCACAAGGTCGAGGAACTGGTTGCCCGCGGTGGTCAGCTTGCTCCAGCGACTGTCCGTGGCGGCCACGATCGGGTCGCCGTTGGGCTTGGCGTTCATGCTGCCCGAGGCGTCGACGAGCAGGACGACCTCGAGCTTGCGCGTCGTCGCGGTCAGGCTAGTGCGTCGGTTGTGCCCGGCGGCGAGCTGCGCGGTCGTGTCGTTGCTCGTCGCCGTGTACGTGGCGTTGCTCGTACCGGGCGCGGCTGGCCCGGTGAAGGTGACCTGCAGGTTGGCGCAGGCGTTCGGGCTGATCGCGCCCGGAACGGTCGTCAGGGCGAACCCCGCACCGGGCGAGAAGCCGACCGCGTCGCCGATCGTGAGCGGTCCGGTGCCCCGGTTCCTGACCTCGAGGTTCAGCGGCACGGCCTGCGTCGGTAGGACGTCGTAGGTCAGGGTCGTGGGCAGCTCGATCCACGGCTGCAGGGTATCGGCGTCGCCGTCGGCCACCACCCAGGTGAAGTCGCGCGCGCTGACGCCGTCGTTGTTGACGATCTGGATCTGCCAGCTGCTACCGGCCGCGAAGATGAAGGCGCGTATGCGGTAGACGTCGTTCGCCTCGACCTCGAGGGTCGCGTTCGCCACCTCGGTCCCCGTGCCGGCCGGCTGGTTGAAGATCGCGACCGTGGTCGGAAACGTGGGTACCGCGACCGCGTCGCCGGTGTTGGCCTTGAGCCGGATCGTCGGGTGAGGTGCCCCCGACGGCACGCAGCCGGTGCCCAGCTTGACCACCCGGATGAACATGGTGTTCAGGGTCGTCGCCGGGTCCACGCCGATTCGCTCGTTGATCGGGACGAGGGCGCTCGTGGCGCCGGCCGCGACGTTGAGCGGCGCGGTCTGCGGCTGCGGGTAGACGTCGAAAGGCATCGCTCCCTCCCTATCACAGCACCGTGAAGTTGTCGTCGCTGACGACCGAGCCGGCGCCGGTCGTCACACGTATCTTGACCGCGCCGGTCGCACCGACCGGCACCTGGGTCACTATCTGCGTCGTCGTGAAGCTGACCACCGCCGCCGACACGACCCCGAACTGGACCGAGACGGGCGCGAGGCCGAAGTTTGTGCCAGCCAGCGTCACGTTGGTTCCGACGCCGCCGACCTTGGGCGTGAACTGGTTGGGCGACGCCGCGAAGGCCGGCGGTGTCCCGGCCACGAAGTTGTCGACGCTGACGGCCGTGCCGCCGCCGGTCGAGACGGTGATCTTGACCGGCCCGGTCACGCCGGCGGGTACCTGGGCGACGACCTGGGTCGGCGAGGTGCTGACCAGCGTCGCGGTGGTCGCGCCGAACCGCACCGCGACCGGCGCGACGTTGAGGTTGGTGCCGAACAGCGTGACATTGGTGCCGGGGCCACCCACCTTCGGGCTGAACTCGTTCGGCGCGGCGGCGAACAGGGGCGGCGGGCCGCCTCCCAGGATCGTGAACGTGTCGTCGCTCACCACCGAGCCGCCGTTGGTGATGACCGTGATCCTGACCGCGCCGGTCGCGCCGACCGGCACGGGGGCGACGATCTGGGTCGGCGTCGCGCTGGTCACCGTCGCGGCCACGGCGCCGAACTGCACCTGGATCGGCGCGAGGTCGAAGTTGCGGCCGCGCAGCGTCACGCCGGTGCCGGCGCCGCCGACCTTCGGCGTGAACTGGTTGGGCGACGGATCGAAGACCGGCACGAGCAGCAGCCGCTCCATGTTGCTGAGTCGGCGCTCGACATCGGACAGGGTCAGGCGGGTCTGCCGTAGGTCGGTGACCATCCCCGCCGCGATGTCCGCCAGGTTGCGGCGCCGGACGAGCCGCGCCAGGGGGAAGTGGGTGTGACCCGGCGCCGGCGCCGGCGGCGTGGTCGCGTTCTCGGCGACCCGGACCGTCCAGGTCGGCTGCAGCCGCACCGACGTCTGCACGCCGATGTCCCCGCTGTTGAGCAGATCGGCGTCGGCCGCGCCGTCGACGGTGACCAGCGAGACGTCGAGGTAGACGGTGTCCTCGCGCGGATCGGGCTGTCCGGCCGTCGGCGTCGTCAGGGCCGGCACGCCGGGCTGATCGTCGTACTCCAGATCGGCCGCGATCTGCACCTCGATGCCGCCGACGAGGCACGCACCCGGCGGCGGTGTGCCGGCCAGGATGCGGAAGTTGTTCGCGGCCGGGATCGCCTGGACGGTGAAGCCCTGACCGCCGCTCGGCAGGCCGTTGCCGATGTAGCGGGTGACGATCGAGCGCACGACCGCCGCGATCAGATCGTTGAGCAGGTTCAGGTCGCGGTCAAGAATCGGTACACCCTGCTCGATGTGCAGCCCGACGTAGCCCTTGCCCAGGTTCGCCGCCAGCACGTCCTCAGGCGACCTCGAAAAGTCGGTCATGGCCCTCGCTTTCCCGTAAGGTTGGCGCCCGGCCCGCTCAGGACTCCTTGATGAACACAGCCCGGTCCGTCAACGGCATGAACTCGCGCAGAACCCGGTTGAGCCGCGAGATCTCCTGGTCATCCGGGCCGGCGGACAGGAAGACCCCGACGGTGTCGCGTGCGTACCAGTCGTCGTTGGTGCGCCGTCCGGCCCGGCCCGCGTCGTAGACGTAGCTCTGGGCGTCGTCGAACCTCCCCCGCTGCGCCAGGCGGCCCGCGTTCCGCGTGTCCAGCGTCGTCGAGCCGGCGTAGCGAAAGTCGACGGTCTCGGTCGCGGCGTACAGGGCGCTCGTGTAGCGGAGGCTCTCGCTCGACCGATAGATCAGCAGGGTGTCCGCCCCGTCGGGCGTGGCCAGCGGCCCGGTCAGGGTGTACGGTGTCGTGCCGAGGTTCTCGGCGGTTCCCCAGGCGTGGGTCGCCCGGTTCAGCACGTTGCGCCAGACCGACCAGCTCCCGCCGCGGTGCGAGCTCCAGAACAGCTCGACGTTGCGGTTGGCCAGCACAAGACCCGACGGCGCGCGGTCGTGGTCGTCGTTCCCGGCCGCCTTGGCCAGGGTGCGGATCGTGCTCCAATCCGCCGTAACCGTCGGGTTCAGGCCGGCCTTGACCCGGTAGGCGACCGTCCAGCGCGTCTGCCCGGGGACGGCGGCGGCGTCCTGTCGCCCCCAGAAAACCCACAGCCGCTGTGTGGCGTCGGTCGCGTGGAAGAGCGCGAAGACGTCGTCGAGCACGCGCGGGTCGGCACCGCCGTCGAGCGGGAAGGTCGGCGAGGGATTGACCTGCCAGGTCGTGCCGTTGTGACGGTTGTACTTGAGGACCCAGCGGTTGCCCTGCCGCTCCAGCCAGAAGAGCCAGAGACCGCCGGTGTTGTCGGCCACGGCCGCCGGCTTGCGCCGCGACACCGTCGGGTCGCCCTCCGGCGGCAGGAACGTCTCGACCACCGACCAGACGCCGCCGCTGCGGGTGCGAGACTCGATCCGCCAGCGGTCGGTCACCCGGTCGTAGACGCCCCAGAACGCCAGCAGGCGGCTGCCCTGGAGCGCCGTCGTCGGATCCTTGGCGACCAGCGGTCCCTCGGAGAGCGGCTCGCTGGCCGTCCAGCCGGTCGCGGTGTCGAAGCTCTTGAGCCAGACGCGACACCGTCCACCCTCCGCCCCCCCGATCTCGGCCTGATGGTAGAACAGCCAGAGACGGCCCACGTCATCGCGCGCCGCGGCCGGGCGCCCGTCGAACGAGGCGTCGACCGAAAGCAGCTCGGGCGGGCTCCAGGTCGTGCCGACGCGGCGACGCCACCACAGGTTGAGGCGCTCCGGCCGGTTGGTCGTCGCGACGTTGTGGACGAACTCCTTGGTCCGGCTATCCTGGCCGCTGATGCGCTTGACCGTCGCCTCGACGACCGGGATGAGGCCGACGCTGCGGTAGATCTGCGGCGCGTGGCGGATCTCGTTGCGCTGCGCCTCGATCTCGAGGCTGTAGTCGGTGTTCCAGCCGATCCACTGCGCGAGGAGCGGCAGCAGCCGACCGTCGACGCGGTTCAGGTCGAGGAAATCGAGCATGGCGGCGGCGAAGCTGCGCAGCTGATCGAGCTGCGCGCCGGGCAGGTCCAGGAAGCGGCGCAGGGCACCAAGCTCGCGGTCCTCCGCGCTCATCGCCGGCGGCGGCGTGCGTGCCAGGACCGTGTCGTAGCGATGATAGATCAGCGGCAGCAGGGCGTACATCTGCTCCGCGTTCCCCATCGGGGACGTGGCCATGGCCGCGCCGCGGTTGAAGCTGTCGATCTGCCCGGCAGGGTCGGAGACGACGATCGTCCCACCGGCGCCGGCGCTGGCGTACGGGAAGAGGCCGTAATAGTAGACGGTTCGGCCCTGCAGCCCGGCATCGACGACCAGGTTCTGGCCGGCGATCTCGGGGACGACCACGCCCTCCGCCGCCGAGGCCGGATTCGGCGTGGTCGGGTGTGTCCCCTCGCGCCGCACCACCCGCACAAGCGGGAAGGCCGGCGCCGGCGGCAGCTCCCAGCGCACGTCGATGCGGTTGCCGGCCGCGTGCGGTACGGCGACGATGTTGCGCAGGCGCACTAGCGGCGCACCGGATCGGTCAACTCAGTAGCCTCCCTCCACGACGATGACCCTCAGGCCGCCGACGTAGCTCGGCGTGGCCGGCGCCGTCGGGATCTCATTCTCGCCGAGCGTGATCTTGCCCGACGGCTCGACCTGTATCGACGGGTTACTTGGCTCCGGCGGTCGATCCGCGCGCCGGAACTCGGTGATGTTGGCGAACCGCACGCCCTCGATGTCCTCGATGACCTCGTAGAAGCGGCTCAGGTAGATCGGAATCGCGAAGTCGACCTGGTCGAAGGCCAGCAGGGCGCCGGCGGCGGCACGCACCTGCTGGGCGATGTCATCCCGGGCGTAGTACGGGAGCACGCCGATCTCGGCCGTGACCAGAATGGCGATGTAGTCCACCTGCGAAATCTCGATGCGGGTCGAGAGCGGCCGCTTGTCCTCGAAGTAGGCCAGCAGGTTCGCCCGCAGGATGTCGCTGACGAGCCCGCCGCCGGCCGGCGCGATCGACAGGGTGACGGTGTTCCAGTTCGTCGCCCGGGCGCGCACCTTGCCGACACCCGGGAAGTCGAGCGCGAGCGCTTCGTAGTCACCGGCCGTGACGGCCCGCTTCAGCGAGCGGAACACCGCCGGCGCGTGTAGGACCGCGCGCTCGATGCTCTCCCGCTCGCTGCCACCCGAGGCCGGGCTCGGGTTGGTCACCCGTGCGCCGAGCAGGGCGAGCTGCGGCGCGCCGACGATGGTCTGGATCGTGTTCGCGCCGACGTTGCCGGCCGCTCCCCCGCCGACCCGGTACGTGGCCCGAATCTCGGCGCCGTTCTCCGGTATCGCGCCGTCGCCGAAGACGATCGTGGCGCGATCCTCGTCGTCGATCTCGATCACGTACTCGCGCTGGCCCTCGCGGTTGAACGCGAGGCTCTCCTGAAGCGTCCAGGCGTTCGTTACTCCGCCGAGCCGTGTCAGCAGCGTGACGTCGCGGTTGACCTGGCCGGCGGTGCCGGTCGAGCGCAGGATGAGCGGCGCGTGTGCGAGCTGGTAGCGCTGGTTGGGCGTGCCGTCGGACGTACCGATCAGCTCGTCGCGGATCAGGCGTCCCTCTTCGACCGGCACGGCGAACGGCTTGCGGTTGGTCGCCGGATCGAGTGGCAGCGCCGCCAGGTCGACCACAAGCGGCTGCTCGGCCGCGTATTCGAAGCGGACGCTCGGCCGCTCCTTCTGGCTCGCGGTCGCGAATGCGTCGCCGCGGTTGATCGTGGCGATCCCCGTCGCGGCGGCCGGCACGCTGACGGTCAGGACCGACGAGGCCGGGGCCGCGGTCGCCAGCCGGTAGCCGATCAGCCGCAGGTGCTCGATGACGCTACGGCGCGTCTGCGCCGTGCTCAGGAAGCTCTCGTTCGCGACGCGATCCTGGTAGTAGCTCAGCAGGTCGCCCATGTTCGCGAAGAGCTGCAGGAGCACGTTGCCGAAGTCGGCCTCGGACGTGTAGTCGGTCCACTCCGGCAGCTTGGCGGGAATCATCGCCTGCATGGACCGGAGGAAGCTGTCGTAGTCGCGTGCCATGTAGTCGACGATCGGGCGTCCGGCGACGCGTCGTGTCTCAGCCACGAGCAGCCCTACCTGAACTGAATGTGCACGGCCTGTCGGGACAGGTCGGCCCGCTTGATGTAGGCGATCTCGATCGTGACGACCTCGTCGGTCGCCTCGACGTCGACGCCGTCGACCAGGATCTCGTCGCCGACCCACCTGGTCAGCGCCTGACCGACCGTGAACTCCATGGCCGCGGCCAGGATCGCGTTGTTGGGCTCGAAGACGAGGTTGAAGAGACCGCAGCCGAACTCGGGCTGGTTGACCCGCTCGCCGGGCGCGGTGAAGAGCACCTGAACGATCTTCCCTCGAATCCTCTCGTCACCGCCGGTGACGCCGATGCGACCGGCCGGGGTCACCGCGAACGGGAAGCCGAAGGCGAGATCGGTCGACATGTCGCTACCGCACCCGACCGGTGCCGTCGTTGCTCTGGGTCAAGGTCAGGTTGTTCTGCGTCGCGGAGAGCGAGACGGCGTGCGGGTGAGGACCCGGCGCGGCTGGCCCGGTCTGCCCGGTCACCTGGGCGTTGACGTTGCCGCGGGTCTGGACCCCGACGACCTCCATGTTCGAGAGGACGTGCCCGATCACGCCGGTCGCGACCGCGAAGGAGAGCTTCTTCCAGCCGTCGCGCGCGGCGTCGAGCGCTTCCTGTGCCTTGGCCTTCGCCGGGCCCTCCGCGTTGTCGACCGCCTCCTGCAGCGGCGGCGACAGCAGGGCGTCGACCTGGTCGTAGATGGCCTTGCTCATGCCGGCGTCCGCGTTGACCGAACCAATCACCAGCGCCACAGGGTCCTCTACTCCGTCTTGTGCTTGGGCGAGAGCGGCACCTGGAGCTGCATCGGCGCGACCGGCGGCGATGTCGGCGCGCCCAGGTTGCCGACGTGTGTGTGCGTGCTGAGCGAGATCAGGAAGCTGGCCACGTTCGCCGCCAGGGTCGTGCCCAGGACCAGCGACTCGACCGCGCCGCTGCTGCCGACCTGGATACCGCCCGGGCCCATGATGATCTGGTTGCCGTTCTTGTCCTGCACGGTCAGCCCGGTCGCGTCCATCACGACCTGGTTGTCGCTGTTCGCGCCGTCCGAGACGACGATCCCGGCGGCGTCGAGCGTGATCTTGTGGCCGTTCTTGCCGTCGGTGACGCTGATGCCGCTCGCGTCCAGCGTGACGACGTGCCCGTTCGCGCCGTCGACCAGGGTGATCAGCTCGCCGCCGTCGGCGTCCTCGAACTGGAGCGTGTGGCCCTTGAGGGTCTTGATGATCTTGCGGGTCGGCGCGTCCTGGACCGATCCCTGCTCGGTGCCGTCGGGGTCGTTCGGCTTAGGCAGCTCGCTGTCGTCGCCCGGCTTGCTCCAGAACGTCCCGACCCAGAGGGGGAACTCGAGGTCGCCCTCTTCGAACTCCACCCACACGCCAGCGCCCACCTCTGGTATGAACAGGAAGCCCTGGTTCGCGTCGCCGCCGTACGGCACGCAGGGCAGCGCCCAGCCCGTGACGATGTCGCCGCCGAGCACGCTCGGCACCCGCAGCTTGAGCCGCCCGAGCTGCTCGGGGTCGGCGTTGTCGACCACGAAGCCGCGGTACTTGCCGAAGAACCGGTTCTCGATCCGCTGCACCAGATCGGCGACGATCTGCTCCGTCTTCATACCCAACATCCTCTAGAGCAGACCACCGAGCAGCCCGTCCTCGCCCGAGAAGCTCTCCGAACCGCTCGGCATGAGCGCGTTCCGCTTGACCTCGAAGGTCGTCGTGTAGCCGTCGTCGGTGAACGAGTGGGTCACGTGGGTGACGAAATACACGCCGCTGAAGGTCTCGCCGATGCCCTTGATCGTCACGGTGCCGCGCGGCTTGAGCACGGCGCCGTACTGGTTACCGGCGATCTCGCCCTCACCGGTCACGAACCACTCGCGCTGGTGGAACAGCCCCTGGCACAGGCTCGCCATCTCGGCCGTGCCGGTCGTGACCGTCTGGCCCACGACGACGAGCGCCGGTGCCATACCCGGAGCCACGATGCTGGCGCCATCGGTCGCGCCCAGGGTCTCCTGCTGGCTCGTGTCGGCGGTCGTGTCGAGGACTTCCTTGTTGGTGCGGTCGACCTGGAACATCGTCACGTTCGCCGGCGTGAGGGCGTTGACCTCGATCGAGAGGCGGTTGACGTTCGTCTCAGCCCCGAAGTGGACAGCCAGGAGCGGCTGTGGCGTCGCCTCCGGCTGTGGAACACGGAAGTGTCCGGTCGTCCCCTCGACGAAGCACTCGAAGTCGTTGCGCCGGGCCAGCCGCTTCAGGAACCGCCAGTCAGTCTCCCGCTGGATGATCGTCGAGACGGCCTCGTCGTGGATGACCGGTGTCTCTTCGACGTCGGCCGAGAGGCCGT
Organism: Micromonosporaceae bacterium; assembly: GCA_036506795.1. Lineage (GTDB taxonomy): Bacteria > Actinomycetota > Actinomycetes > Mycobacteriales > Micromonosporaceae > DASXRC01. Next base: position 3,437 of record DASXRC010000005.1, on the reverse strand, counting down.
ACTCCTGGAAGATCTCGGCCGCGATGTCGCTGTCCTTCTTGTTCGGCCAGTCCTTGAGCTTATCCTCGCGGTCGAGCAGCACGCTGCCGTCCATACCCCAGACCTCGAGCACGCAGTCGGCCGGGTCGGCCTCGAAGGTGGGCTTGACGTGGGTGATGTAGCCGGTGATCAGCTCCTGGGTGTCGTCCTGCACGCCGGCCGTCACGACGACCTTCTTCCAGGCCCGGAACCGCTCGTCGTCCAGGTACTTCCAGGTGCCGTCCATCTGCGGCTCGAGCGGCAGACGCAGCCGGAACATGCCGGCCAGGTCCTCGTCGAGCTCGACCTCAAGGCTGGTCAGGTCGGGGTACACGTCGGTGATCTCCTCGCCCTCGATCTCGATCGTGAAGCTCTCGGCCTGCACGTGCGCCCTCTACCCAGCCACGTCCGGCGGGATCGTGATGCGCTTGCCGACCTGGCCGATGATCTCCGTGCCGGCGACTCCGAAGCCCGCGCCGGCGATCAGGTCCGCCAGCTCGGTCAGACTGACGTTGAGCCGGTTGTGGGTGACGAGCGCGGCGAGGTCGCGCACCTCGACGTGTACCGTCACGGTCTGGCCGGCGATCGTCTGGAGCACCGGCGCGATCCGCACCTCGTCGACGAAGCCGAAGCGCTCGACACCGAGCCGCGACCGCAGTGCCTGCGCGGCGGCCGCCCAGGGCGGCTCACCACCGCCGGCGAACGTGAGCGGGAACCGGGCGATCACGATCGGCTCCTTGCCGAGCAGCGCCTGCGGCGACATGAACTGCGGATTGGCGTCGACGATGCGCCACCACTTGCGCGGCTGCTGGTAGTACTTGAAGGCGAGGTGGTCGAGGCGGTCGCTCTCCTCGACGGTGTGCTGGAAGGTGCCGGTGACCTCCGGCAGCCGGCGAAGATCCTTCGAGGCCAGGCGGCGGCCCTGCGCATCGACGGTCACGACGTCGGGCAGCTTCCGGTAGCGGGAGATCCGTGAGAACATCGCCCTAGCCCGGAATCACGACGTTCGCGACGTCGGCGATGTTCGCCAGATTCAGGATCGACATGGCCTCCTTCATCGCCTTGGTGTACAGGTACGGCAGGCTCTTGCCCTCGATTACGGTGAGGCCGACCGCGACCGTCGCCCTGATCGGATTGAGATCGGTGCTGTACTGCGTCTCGGTGATGTTCAGCGAGTTGATGTTCACCGGCAGCACCCGCTTGCGGCCCCAGATGAACAGGACCAAGGGCGGGTTCTGCCCGCGCGTGAAGCTGAAGCCGCCCGGCGACCCGAGTAGCGCGCCGAGCGCCTGGCCGATCAGGCTCTCACCCTTCGGGTGGACCATCAGCTCCAGTGTGGCGAGCTGCGGCGAGATGCCGAACTGCTCGGTGATGGTGTCGCCGTCGTTCAGATCGTCGCTCGCGTCCAGCCGTATCTCGAAGCCGATCGACTCCTCCTGAATCGTCACCTGCTGCAGGTCGCGCAGCTGGGTGAGGTCGTCCTGCCGCTCGTGAAACCGGCGCAGGGAGGTCGCCCGGACGCCGCCGGCGCCACCGGCCGGCACCGCGTAGGTCAGGCTACGGTTGCGCGTGAGCTGTACCGGGTTGAACTGGAAGACGACGACCAGCGGCGGCAGGCTCAAGCCGAACTCGACGAACGCGCCGCGCAGGATCTTGGGTCGGTTCGGAAAGCCGTCAGGCATGCGCCTTCCGCTCGATCACGGCAGCAACTCGTCGGCGATCTCGGCAAGAATCGCGTTGATCTCGTCCACGACGCGCGTCGATCCAGCCTTGACGTTGACGGTCACCACCCGTCCCTCGGCGTTCACGAGCCGCCACTCCGGGCTGGGATCCCCCTCGCTGACCTCGAGCCGCATAGTCGCGGCATCCCAGCCGACCGGCCGCGCGGCCGGTCCGAGCGCGCGTTGCGAGGTGGCCACGGTGGCCCAATACTCATCTTCCGAACGGTCGGACAGGTACACCTGGTAGCCCTCCGGACCCGGCGCGTACGACTCGGCCTTGCCGCCGCGCTCCGCCGGCTTGGGCAGGAGGTTCTTGCTTATGAGCATCTGGTCGTTCTGCAAGAGCCGGATGTCCGGACGCTCCTCCGTTCCGAAGCTCCCGACCAGCCGACTCTGCAGCCGCCTCAGCCTATTCGCAGGCTCGGGCATTCCGAGCTCCTCCCTAGTGGCAGCGTATCCGGCCAAGCGAGCACGATCCGCCGGGGTAAGTCGCCGGGATGGACTCGATGTTGAACTCCTTGTCACCGATCACGCTGAGCCAGGCCAGACACTGGAAGACGTGTAGGACGTCGGCCGCGCTGAGGTACTCACGGTCCATCGGCACTCCGCCGGGGTAGTACTTGACGGTGCCGCCGGGCAGCGGATACTGGAACCTCAGCGCGGCCTCGAAGTTGTTCGGACACCCGTTGGCGTCCATCAGGCCGGCAAACCAGTTCGGATGGCCGACCGGCGGCGGAAACCCGAAGATCCCGCCGTGCGGGTAGACGTTCTCCTGTGGCAGGAACGGGCTGTCCGGTCTGGCCCACACGACGACCGCGGTGGCGAGGCCGGGTACGCCGACGGTCTCGATCATCCCGTTGACGAACCCGACGATGTCGATGCACTGCGCGCCGCGGTCCAGGTTGTCGGCCAGCTCCCAGTCGTTGTCGAGCACGACGTCGAGGTTGTAGGCACCCCAGCGCTCCATGACGCGCCGAATCAGTGCGTGCGGATCGAGTATGCCGACCGCGCCGACCAGCTGAACCGACGTTCTCATGCGCTTGTACGTCACCTCGCCCGGCCGGCGAGGTGTGTCCATGGTGACGAAGACCGTGTGGCTGGTTCGACCGATCTCGTGCGTCCAGTCGCGCCACTGCATCGTCCAGGTGATCTCTCGATCGGGCAGGTAGGTGATCAAGGGTGGCAGCTTGCCCGTCGAGACCATCGTCACCTTCTGATCGAGCCCGCCGCCCATCGTGCCGGCGAACTCGAAGCTCAGGGCACCCTCGGCGCTGCGGCCGATCAGCCGAATGGGTGCCGGCGGCGCTCCGACCGGCAGCACATTGAGCCCGACTTCCACCTCGATGTTGGTGTCGAGCTTCTGGCTGATCGGATGGCTGATCGTGTCGTTGTCGGAGGCGACGAACCACTCCGTCTGCCCCGATCCGCTGCGAACGTTCCCCGCGTTCGTCCAGTCCGAGTCGTTGTCCTTCATCATCCCGTGGTCGGACTTGAAGGTGATGCTCCTCAGGATCGTGCCGGGGTTCCGCTTCTCCTCGGTCTCGCGTGCGCCGCCGGTCCCCAGCCCCTGTGCGAGCAGATCGATCAGCTCCCGTTTGCGCTCATCGGGCAGGTTGTCCATCAGGCGTCCGTAGTCGATCGAGGCGAGGGCGACCGCCAGGTCTGCTCCCGAGAGCTTCTTGAGCTGCTCGAGCGCCT
>DASXRC010000004.1:0-14810 GCA_036506795.1 Micromonosporaceae bacterium | reverse complement strand
CTCGGTGCCGGCCCGCAGGTCGCGTGCGCCCTCGGAGACGGCTGGCTCGAAGACGAGCCACGCGTCCGGCGCTCCCTCGTCGCCCTGCATGGGCGCCTCGTCGCGGTTGGTGAGCGGCGACTCGACCCACCCGATCGGGCGCAGCACATACGCCGGTTCCGTCACGCTGCCAGGTTATCCGCGGCGGCAGCGGAAGCGGAACACACAGCCTTTCGTGGTCGACGTTCATTGCAGGATCCCGTCGAGGAGTGCGGCGAACAGGAGCCGGCGTGCTCGCGCGGCCGGCCACTGGTGCCTCGCCCGAAAGTGCAGGTACGGCCAGGCGACGCCGTTGAAGACGACGTCGGCGAGGTCCGCGTCTCTCGTAGTGCCGCGGACGAGACCGTGGGCCCGGGCGTCGTGGATGATCCGCAGGAACGGGTCCAGGAAGCCGAGCGGGAGCTCGCCGGCCTCGGCCGCCCGATGGAACATCTCGTCCGAGACCACGAGCACGTCGGCGTGCGCGTCGACGACGTCGCAGAGCGCGTGCATCGCCCGTTCGAGGCTTTCGCGGGGCGAGACCGCGGTGGTGAGCACGGGCAGCATCGCGTCGCGGTAGTCCTCGGCAAGCCGCCGGAGCAGACCGTCCAGAAGAGACTCCCGGGTCACGCCGTTGCGCCAGAGTGTGACCCGCGACCGTCCCGCGCGTTCCGCGACCCGCTCAAGGGTGAGCCCATCCCAGCCGACCTCGGCCAGCACGCCGATGGTCGCCTCGTGCAAACGGTCGTCCACTCTCGAAACATATGTGTTGCGCTTCGGCAGCGCAACTGTTGCGAACGAAACAGCAATGTTGCACACTGACATCGTCGCAGTTGCCTCGATGGTCAGGAGGACCCGATGACGCTCCCCTTCGCCGAGCCACTGACCCCCGTCGAGCCAGGCCCACGTGTCGTGCCGGAGCCGCCCCGGCGCGGCGAGCCTGGCGGCGAGCCGTGTGCCATCTGCGGCCGCACGGACTGGATCTGGGCGGACGACACGTGGGCGGTGTTCAATCCGTGCGGCGGCAGCCTGCCCGGCACCGTGTGGATGGCCTCGCGCACGCACGTCGACTCGTTCAAGGATCTACCGCCGGAGGCCGCCGCCGACCTTGGCCGCATCGTCGGGCTGGTCGAGGAGGCGATCCTCGCCCTGGACGGCTTCGCGCGCGTCCACCTTTACCGCTGGGGCGACGGCGGCGCGCATTTCCACGTCTGGTTCCTACCGCGGCCGCTCGGCATGCTCGAGGCGGTCAAGCACTACCTGCCGCTGTGGGAGGAGGCGCTCCCGTCCGCCCCGCAGAGCGACGTCGAACGTGCCGGCCGCGCGATCGCCGATTACCTGAACCGAGCGACCGCTCGACCCTGAGGCGAACGAGGCGGATCCGATTCATTTCTGAATCAAGCCTCGTACGACTCGGGAAGCATCCGGGTGGTCACGCAGATCCGGTTCCACGCGTTGATCGTCACGATGACCATGACCAGCTCGGCCAGCAGCCGGTCGTCGAAGTGCTTCGCGGCACGCTGCCACAGGCCGTCGGGCACCCGGTCGCCGGCCTCGCTCAGCCGGGTCATCGCCTCGGTGAGCGCGAGGGCCGCACGCTCGGTCTCGGTGAAGAACGGGGCCTCCTGCCACACGGCGAGCGCGAAGAGTCGGTTGTCGCTCTCGCCGCCGGACGTCGCGTCCGCGCCGTGCATGTCCACGCAGTAGGCGCAGCCGTTGATCTGGCTGGCGCGCAGCTTGACGAGCTCGAGCAGCGGCTTGGGCAGGCTGGTCTGGTGGGCGGCGCGGTCCAGCGTCAGCATCGCCTTGTACGCGGCCGGTGCCAGCGCGGCGATGTCCATGCGAGGAGTGATCGTGGCAGTCATGCCGCCACCGTACGGGGGTGGATTGGCCAGCTAGAAGTACCAATTCCGGTCGAAGCGATTGGGCCAATGTACGCTCCGGTGAATGGACGTCCACGTCAGCCTGGCTGGCCGCGGCGACTTCGCGGCCCGGATCTACCGGCAGCTGCTCGACGCGATCGTGGATGGCCGGCTGCGGCCCGGCGAACGCCTGCCGCCGACCCGCGAGCTGGCACAGCGGTTGGAGGTGTCCCGCAACACCGTCGCTGTGGCGTACGACCGGTTGACCGCCGAGGGGTTCCTCGTCGGCCGGGTCGGCGCCGGCACCTTCGTGTCCGCGGCGCCGGTCGGCCCCACCGCGGCGCCGGCCCGCTCCGCCGCGGCGCGTACCGCTGCCCGGGCCGCACCGGCCGGGGGCGTCCACCCGCGCGCGGTGTGGCGGTCGATCCCCTCCCCACCGCCGGTGGCCGCGGCGCCGGCGTACGACCTGCGGGTGGGCGTGCCCGACGTCGGCCTGTTCCCGTTCGAGACGTGGCGCCGGCTCGTGACCCGGGAACTTCGGCGATCGGCTATCCGCTCGGCGAGCTACGGCGAGCCGTCCGGCCACGGGGGTCTCCGCGCCGCGATCGCCCGGCACGTTGGGGTGTCCCGCTCAGTGCGGACATCGGCGGACGACGTCCTGGTCACCCAGGGCGCACAGCAGGCGCTGGACCTGATCGGCCGGGTCCTGATCGACCCGGGCACCTGCGTCGCCGTCGAGGAGCCGGGCTACCCGCCGGCCCGGCAGCTGTTCCAGTCGCTCGGCGCGCGGGTCGTCGGCGTACCGGTCGACGGCGAGGGTCTCGAGGTGGCGCGCCTCCCGGACAACGCCGAGCTGGTCTACGTGACTCCGTCGCACCAGTTCCCGCTGGGCACGCCGATGTCCCTCGCCCGGCGCGCCGCGCTGCTCGCCTGGGCGGAGCGTCGTGGCGCGGTCATCGTGGAGGACGACTACGACAGCGAGTACCGGTTCTCCGACCGCCCGCTCGAGCCGTTGCAGAGCCTCGATCGCCGCGGTCGCGTCATCTACGTCGGGACGTTCTCCAAGACTCTGCTGCCGATGCTGCGCCTCGGCTTCCTGGTGGCGCCCGCGTCGCTGCGGGACGCGCTGCACACCGCCAAGCGACTCACCGACTGGCACGGCGAGCTCACCACGCAGGCCTCGCTCGCGCGCTTCATCGACGAGGGCCAGCTCGCCCGCCACGTACGAAAGGCCACGAAGGAGTACGCCCTGCGACACGACCTGGTCCTCTCGGGTCTCGAGCGGCACCTGGCCGACTGGCTCGAGCCGGTGCCCTCGGCAGCCGGGCTGCACCTGTGCACCCGGCTCACCGCGGGCGTGATCGTCGATCTCGAGCAGGCTGTCGGCCGAGCGGGCGCGGCCGGGGTGGCGGTGCGGTCGCTGTCCGATTTCGCCGGTTCACCACACGCGGCGGGGCCGCCCGGGCTCGTGCTGGGGTATGGCTCGATCCGACCGGAGCGGATCCTGCCCGGCCTCCGCCGCCTCGCCCGGAGCCTCGCCGCGAGCCACACGCGCTAACCCGCCCACGGGCCAGCAGGATCCAGCGCCGTGAGTACGGCGACGAGGTTCGGCGGCTCGAGCCGGTCGAGCGTCGTGAGTTCTCGCCAGGGCACCCACGCGTGCTCGACGATGTTCACCTGCTCGTCGGGCAGTAGCCCATCGTGGCGTAGCACCGGGGCCTGGCCCGGGTAACGCGCCAGGAAGAAGTCCTCCGGACCGACGTGCCGCTGCCCGTTCCACGGCAGGTCGCGGTGGACGCGCACGGGCCGGTCGACGATCGCGCCCACGTCCAGCCCGGTCTCCTCGGTCAGCTCCCGGCGTGCCGCCTGAAGCGGCGTCTCGCCCGGCTCGATCCCGCCGCCGGGCGGCTCCCAGAGGAGCGAGCCGTCACAGGGATCGCGCCAACGCAGCAGCAGAACCCGGCCGATCCCATCGACGCAAACGACGCGAACGGCGGGCCGGTACGGCGCCACCTCCACGGCAACGACCGTACGCGAGCGGGGGTGGCCCCCGGAGTTTCCGCCGGCTGCCGCTTCGCATAACCTGCCGCTGGGCCCTTGTTCCCTGGCACGGCCACCGCCGAATGGGGTACGACGGAACCGGCAATATCGATCCGGCGGTAGCACGGGAGGCGTTCGTGACCGGGCAGAAGTATGTCTACGACTTCGCGGAAGGCAACAAGGACCTCAAGGACCTGCTCGGCGGCAAGGGTGCGAACCTCGCCGAGATGACGAACCTCGGGCTGCCGGTGCCGCCGGGCTTCATCATCACGACGGAGGCGTGCAAGGCCTACCTGGCCACCGGCTCGGAGCCGGCGGAGCTGGCCGTCGAGGTTACCGCCCACCTCAACGCCCTCGAGGCCGCGATGGGTCGGCGGCTGGGCGATCCAGCCGACCCGTTGCTGGTCTCCGTCCGCTCGGGCGCGAAATTCTCGATGCCCGGCATGATGGAGACGGTGCTCAACGTCGGGCTGAACGACGCGAGCGTGGTCGGCCTGGCGAAGCAGGCCGGTGGCAACGAGCGGTTCGCGTGGGATTCCTACCGGCGGCTCATCCAGATGTTCGGCAAGACCGTCTGCGACGTACCGGGCGAGGAGTTCGAGCAGGCACTCGAGGCCGCCAAGCATGCCAAGGGTACGCAGAACGACCTCGACCTTGACGCGGGCGACCTGCGGGCCCTGGTCGAGACGTTCAAGCAGATCTTCGCCAAGCACACCGGGCGGGACTTCCCTCAGGACCCGCGCGAGCAGCTGGACCTGGCCGTCCGCGCGGTCTTCGACTCCTGGAACGCCGACCGCGCGATCCTCTACCGCCGGCAGGAGCGCATCCCGGCCGACCTCGGCACCGCGGTCAATGTCGTGGCGATGGTCTTCGGCAACCTCGGCTCGGACTCGGGGACCGGCGTGGCGTTCACGCGCGACCCGGGCACCGGCGCGAAGGGCGTGTACGGCGACTACCTGGCGAACGCGCAGGGCGAGGACGTGGTGGCGGGCATCCGCAACACGGTGCCACTGGACGAGCTCGAGCGGCTGGACAAGAACAGCTTCGACCAGCTGATGCAGATCATGGAGACCCTCGAGGGTCACTACCGCGACCTGTGCGACATCGAGTTCACCATCGAGCGCGGCAAGCTGTGGATGCTGCAGACCCGGGTCGGCAAGCGCACCGCCGCGGCCGCTTTCACGATCGCCACGCACCTCGTCGACGAGGGCGTGATCGATCTGGACGAGGCGCTCCAGCGGGTCACCGGCGCACAGCTCGCCCAGTTGATGTTCCCGCACTTCGACCTGTCCGGCGACCCGAGCCCGCTGGCGAGGGGCGTCCCGGCCTCGCCGGGAGCCGCGGTCGGGCGGGTCGTGTTCGACTCCCGCCGGGCGGCCGAGCGGGCCGCGCAGGGCGAGAAGGTGATTCTGGTACGCCGGGAGACCAACCCCGACGACCTGACCGGCATGATCGCGGCGCAAGGAATCCTTACCTCGCGGGGCGGCAAGACAAGTCACGCCGCCGTGGTCGCGCGCGGCATGGGCAAGACGTGCGTGTGCGGCGCCGAGGCGCTCGAAGTGGACACGGTCGCCCGTCGCTTCACCACCAACGGCACGGTCGTCAACGAGGGCGACCAGGTCTCCATCGACGGCACCTCCGGCAAGGTCTACCTCGGCGAGCTGCCGGTCGAGCCGTCCCCGGTCGTGCAGTACTTCGAGGGCACGATCACCCCGGAGAGCGACCCTCTGGTGGGCGCCGTGCACCGCCTGGTCGCCCGCGCCGACGAGGTGCGCCGGCTGCGCGTCCGCACGAACGCCGACACTGGTGAGGACTCGGCGCGCGCCCGGCGGTTCGGCGCCGAGGGCATCGGGCTGTGCCGGACCGAGCACATGTTCCTCGGCGACCGGCGCGAGCTCGTCGAGAGGCTGATTCTCGCGTCCACTCAGGACGAGCGCGAGGCGGCGCTATCCGCGCTGCTGCCGTTGCAACGCGGCGACTTCATGGAGATCTTCCGGGCGATGGACGGCCTGCCGGTGACGATCCGGCTGATCGACCCGCCGCTGCACGAGTTCCTCCCTTCGCTCGAGGACCTCTCCGTGCGGGTGGCGGTGGCCGAGGCGAAGGGCGAAGACCCCGGCCGTGACAAGGAGCTGCTCGCCGCGGTGCGCCGCATGCACGAGCAGAACCCGATGCTGGGCCTGCGGGGCGTACGCCTGGGGCTGGTCGTGCCGGGCCTGTTCGCGATGCAGGTCCGAGCGATCGCGGAGGCCGCCGCCGAGGTCAAGAAGGACGGTGGCGACCCCCGGCCCGAGATCATGGTGCCGCTGGTCGGGGCCGTGCAGGAGCTGGAGGCCGTACGCCAGGAGGCGGTGGGCGTCTTGACGTCGGTCGCCGAGGCGAGCGGTGTCGAGGTGCACACCCTCATCGGCACAATGATCGAGGTGCCACGGGCGGCCCTGACCGCGGGCCAGATCGCCGAGGTGGCCGAGTTCTTCTCGTTCGGCACCAACGACCTGACCCAGATGGGCTGGGGCTTCTCTCGGGATGACGTCGAGGCGTCGTTCTTCTCGCAGTACCTGGACCTCGGCATCTTCGGCGTTTCGCCGTTCGAGTCGATCGACCGGGACGGCGTCGGCCGGCTCGTGCGCATCGCGGTGGACGAGGGTCGCGCGGCCCGGCCGGGCCTGAAGATCGGCGTTTGCGGCGAGCACGGCGGCGACCCCGACTCGGTGCACTTCTTCCACGACGTGGGGCTGGACTACGTCTCGTGCTCGCCGTTCCGGGTCCCCGTGGCGCGGCTCGAGGCCGGTCGCGCCGCCGTCCGAACGGAGGGCTCCGACAGCAGGTGACCGGACGTGGCGCCGGTCACGGCATCGCTTCGAGGCCCGTGTAGACGCGGCGCAGCAAGGGCTCGTCGGGGGTCGGCCAGCGTTGCGGTCCGTCGGCCCGGATACGGACGTGGGTGACGCCAGCAGTACGGGGGCGACGGCGGGGGAGTGCGGCCCCGGGCTTGCGCTTCGGCAGCGGCGCGTGACCCGTGCTTCCGTCGGGGTGATCGTCCATACCGGGCACGGCGCTCCTCGCTTTGGCCGGCGATGACGTTTTGCCCTGAACACGCTACCGCCGACGACCAGATCGCGCATCCGTCGGTCGATTCTGGGTCGGGCGGGGCAGTTGGGCGGCACCGGCCGGCGGGCGTGAGGCGGCCCCGGGCGCGACCGCGTACACAGCAGCAACCGACCAGCGGGCGTAACGTTGGCGTCACCCCAAGTTCATCGACTCGTCGCAGCGGAGGTGGTGCCGTGGGCAGCCTATGGGAGAACCTGGTCGTGGATTCGGACGACCCGGCCCGGCTGGCCCGCTGGTGGGCGGAGGCACTGGGCTACCGCATCGTCTATGAGAAGCCCGACGAGATCGAGATCCGCCGCAGCGCCGATGAGCTGCCCGCACTCGTGTTCGTGCCCGTGCCGGAGGGGAAGTCGGTCAAGAACCGACTGCACATCGACCTACGCCCGACCGATCAGGACGAGGAGGTCGAGCGGCTCGTGAACATGGGCGCCCGGCACGTGGACGTCGGCCAGTCAGCCGACGTCAACTGGATCGTCCTCGCCGATCCGGAGGGCAACGAGTTCTGCGTCCTGGTGGCGAAGCCGCGCTGACGGTTCGCGCGCGTCGGAGCGGGACTGATCGCCGTGTCCTATCGTCGGGAGATGGCGAACCGACCGAACGACATGCCCGCGATCATGCCGATGATCGCGTACGAGGACGGAGCGGCCGCGCTGGACTGGCTGGCCAAGGCGTTCGGCTTCACCGAGCGACTGCGGCTGACCGCACCCGACGGCACGATCAGCCACGCCGAGATGGTGGCCGGCGACGGCGTCATCGCGCTGGCCACGCCCACCCCGGACTACCAGAGTCCGCGCCGGCACCGGAAGACCTGCGAGGCGGCCCGCCGATGGTCGGAGGTGCCGTACATCATCGACGGGCTGATGGTGTACGTCGACAATGTCGACGCCCACGTCCGGACCGCTAAGGCGGCCGGCGCCACTCTGCTCTCCGAACCCGAGGACACGCCGTACGGGCAGCGCCACTACCGGGTGGAGGACCTCGAGGGGCACCGATGGATGTTCGCCGAGCACCTGGCGGACGTCGATCCGGACCAGTGGGGAGCGCAGGTCGCGAGCGCCGCTACGCTCGACGAGTGATCGACGCCGAACGGTGGGTCACCGAGCCGCCAAAGGACCGGTCGTACGGCCGCAGCCCGTTCGAGCGCGACCGCGCGCGGGTGCTGCACTCGGCCGCGTTCCGGCGGCTCGCCGCCAAGACGCAGGTGCACCCGGCGGGCAGCGCCGCCGGCGAGTTCGCCGGCATCACCGGAACGTCCGACTTTCCGCGTACCCGGCTGACCCACTCGCTCGAGGTCGCCCAGATCGCGCGTGAGATGGGCGCCCGGCTCGGCTGCGACCCCGATGTGGCGGACGTGGCGGGGCTCGCGCACGACCTCGGGCATCCGCCGTTCGGGCACAACGGGGAGGACGCGCTCGACGTGGTCGCCCAGCCGTGCGGCGGATTCGAGGGCAACGCTCAGACACTGCGCGTACTCACGCGGCTGGAGGCCAAGGTGTTCGGGTCTGGCGGTGCCTCCGCGGGCCTCAACCTCACGCGGGCATCGCTGGATGCCGCCTGCAAATATCCGTGGCCGCGCGGCGCCGGGGAGCGGAAGTTCGGGGTGTACGCCGACGACGCGGTGGTCTTCGCGTGGCTGCGCGAAGGGGCGCCCGACCGGCGACGCTGCCTCGAGGCGCAGGTGATGGACTGGGCCGACGACGTGGCGTACTCCGTGCACGACGTGGAGGACGGCGTGCACGGCGGCTACATCGCGCTGCGTCCCCTGCTCGCCGATCGGGACGAACGAGCCGCCGTGTGCGCGGACGTCGCGGAGTCCTACTCGACGGAGTCGCCGGGCGACCTCGCCCCGGTCCTCGACGAGCTGCTGGCCGACCCCCTGTTCGCGCCGCTCGCCGACTACGACGGTAGCCACGCCGCGCAGGCTGCACTGAAGGGCGTCACGAGTGTCCTCACCGGACGGTTCGTCGCGTCCGCCGTGGAGGCGACCCGCGCGCAGTACGGGGATGGTCAGTTGCGCCGGTACGCCGCGGACCTCGTGGTGCCGCGCGAGTACCGAGCACAGTGCGCCCTGCTGAAGGGGTTGGCGCTTCGCTACGTCATGCGCCGTGAGGGCGCGGTCGGCTGGTACGAGCGCCAGCGGGAGATCCTCGTGACGCTCGTCGAGGCGCTGTCGGCGCGTGCCCCGGACGGCCTCGACGCGGTCTTCGCCCCCCTCTGGAAGGCGGCGCCGGACGACGCCGCCCGGCTGAGGGTCGTGGTTGATCAGATCGCCTCGCTCACCGACCCGGCCGCGGTCGCCTGGTACACGCGCCTCAAATAGGCTGACCCCGTGAACGCGGATCAACGGACATTCGTGATCGTCGGTGCGGCGCTGGCCGGGGCCAAGGCGGCCGAGACGCTGCGCGGGGAGGGCTTCACCGGCCGGATCGTCCTGATCGGTGAGGAGACCGAACGGCCGTACGAGCGGCCGCCACTGTCCAAGGGGTACCTGCTCGGCAAGGACCCGCGCGACGTGGCCTTCGTGCACGACGAGGGTTGGTACGGCGAGCACGACGTGGAATTGTGGCTCGGCCGCCGGGTCACGATGCTGGACCGCTCGGCGCACACGGTCACCGTGGACGGCGGCGAGCCGTTGCGGTACGACAAGTTGCTGCTGGCCACCGGGTCCCGGGTCCGCAGGCTCGAGGTGCCCGGCGCGGAGGTGACGGGCGTGCGGTACCTGCGCACGATCAACGAGTCCGACGCCCTGCTCGCCGCGCTGCGCGAGGGGATCCAGGTCGTGATCATCGGGGCGGGCTGGATCGGGCTCGAGACCGCGGCCGCCGCCCGTACGCACGGTTGTGATGTGACCGTCGTGGAGGTCGACAGCCTCCCGCTGCGCCGCGTGCTCGGGGACGAGATGGCGGCCGTGTACCGGGACCTGCACCTCGCACACGGCGTCGATTTCCGGTTCGAGGCCGGCGTGCGCGAGTTCGGCAGCCTCGGCGACCGGCTGGCCAGCGTGGTGCTCGACGACGGCACGGAGCTGCCGGCCGACCTGGCCATCGTCGGCGTGGGCATCCGCCCCGCGACGGAGCTGGCCGAGGCGGCCGGCCTCGAGGTCGACAACGGGGTAGTCACGGACGAGAGCCTGCGTACCGCCGATGGGGACGTGTACGCGTGCGGTGACGTCGCCAACTCGTACAACCCGCTGCTCGGGCAGCGCATCCGCGTCGAACACTGGGCCAACGCGCTCAACGGGGGAAAGGCCGCCGCGAAGTCGTTACTCGGCGACGACCTCGTGTACGACCGCGTCCCGTACTTCTACTCCGACCAGTACGACCTGAGCATGGAGTACGCCGGATACGCGACGCCGGGCGGCTACGATCGGGTCGTGTTTCGCGGCGATCCGTCCGTTGTGGACGGTAAGGCGCCGGAGTTCGTCGCGTTCTGGGTCGCCGGCGAGCGCGTGCTGGCCGGCATGAACGCGAACGTGTGGGACGTGCAGGACCAGATCCAAGCGTTGGTCCGGGCCGGTTACGCCGGTAGGGCGGTCGACCCGGAGAGATTGGCCGACCCGGACACGCCGCTCGATGATCTTCTCAACTGAGCGAAGACGTCACCTGGGTGGACCGTGTTCGAGGCCGGGCGCCGCGGCCGGCAGCCCGATCGCGCGCGACCTCGAGCATGCGTTTGCCGTAGGTGACGAGCGCGGTGAGGGCGGGCCCGACGACCTGTGCGCTCGCGAGGTGCACGGCGTCCAAGGTCCGGATGCCAGCGGGCAGTTGCGCCGCGGCGTCGCGGACCTCCTCGGTGACGAGGATCTCGGTGAACTCCCGCACGAGGTCCTGCATCGCGCTGGGATAGTCGCCGATGCGGTCGAGAGTTCGGACGGTCTCGACGAATCCGATCGTGCTCGTGCCCATGGGTTGACCGGGTCGCTCCGCGAGGAAGTCGCGCAGTTCGTCGGCGTACGGGCGGCCCGAGATCAAGGTGACGAGTGCCGACGCATCGAGGTAGATCAAGGATCATCCTCGGCTCGCTCGGCCAGGAGGACGTCCAGCGGGGAGACGTCGGAGGGAATGGCATAGCGCGGGACGCGGTCGAGGTCGCTGGTCGTGGTGGCCTTGAGCCTGATCACGCCCTTGCTCACCAGATCGGCATAGCGCCCCAATGTCCCTGATCCGGGCAGCAGGATCGCGATGACCTTTCCGTGCCGGGTCACCTGAATGGTCTCGCCGCGTTCGACGCGAGCGAACATGCCGCTCGGGTTATACGAGAACTCACGTACGGAGACGACGCTCACCCTACCTCCCGACATACCTACAATGCCGGTATTGTACCTACACGTTGGCCGGTGTGTACTCGCGGCCTATCGGAAGCCCTCCCGGAACCGGCGGAAGAAGCCGCCCTCCTGCGGCAGCGGCGGCGCGGGCGGCGGTGCGGTCGCGCGCTGCCGCGCCACAGGCTTGTCGTAGTCGGTGCGGGCGATCGCGTCGACGGTACGGTCCTCGTCGAAATCCTCGGAGCCCTCGATGTGCGGGACAAATCCGACGAGTACGCCATCGCGCATCACCTGCGCCTCGAGGCCCGCGGTGCCGTCGGTGTCCCAGATGGCCTCGCGGCCGTCGAGGAGGTTGACCCGGATGCCGAACTTGGAGATGCCGGCGCGTGCCCGCTCCACATGCGCGGGTACGCCCCGCGCCCGAAGTGCGTCAACCACCTGCCGAGCGCGCTTTTCGTCCATGGGCCGACGGTACCGTCGGTCGCTGTATGGATGCTGGACGCCTGCTGGATGGTTCGAACGTTTGTCGGATTGGCGAGGTAGGCTGGCGCCATGACGCACGCATTCCAGCCGTCGCTGCTGGCCGGCGGCGCGGAGGTGACCGTGGGCCCACTCGGCGGGACGGTCCGGCGGACGGCTCTGGCCCACGGCGCCTGGATCGACCTGCGGCGCAGGTGGGTCGCTGGCGCGGACACCCTGTTCCAGCGGCTGGTCGAGACCGTGCCGTGGCAGGCAGAGCGGCGATGGATGTACGAGCGGGTGGTCGACGTTCCTCGGCTGCTCAGCTTCTACAACGAGGACGACCCGCTGCCGGACGAAGCGCTGGAGTCCGCGATGGGGGTGCTGAACGCCCAGTACGCGGCCGAGCTTGGTGAGCCGTTCCGCACCGTCGGTCTGTGCTACTACCGAGACGGGCGGGACAGCGTCGCCTGGCACGGCGACACGATCGGCCGCGGCAAGACCGAGGACACCATGGTGGCAATCGTGTCCGTGGGCGAGCCGCGGACGCTCGCCCTGAGGCCACGCGGCGGCGGCCAGGGGCTTCGGCACGAGCTCGGCCACGGCGACCTGATCGCGATGGGCGGCAGCTGCCAGCGCACCTGGGAGCACGCCGTCCCGAAGACCGTTCGCCCGGTCGGGCCGCGGATCAGCATCCAGTTCCGCCCGCGCGACGTGAGATAGCCACGCACCGCCGACACTGGGTGGTCAAGTCTCCTCGGGGTCGCGGCCGCGGGCGGCCCGGCCGCCGTCCACGGGCAGGACCGCGCCGTTGACGAAGCTGGCCTCGTCAGAGAGCAGGTACGCGACGGCGGCCGCGACCTCGTCGGGCCGGCCCACCCGGCCGAGCGGGTGCAACAGCCGCATCTCCTCCTCGATGTGGGCGACCTCGGAGGGATCCTGCCGACTGAGGTACGCCTCGTAGCGCTCGGTCGCGATCGAACCCAGCGCGACCGCGTTGACCCGGATTCCGCGCGGCCCGCAGTCCACGGCCAGCGCCCGGGTCAGCCCCTCGACCGCCGCCTTCGCCGTCGCGTACGGCAGCGCACCGGGGACGGCCCGCTGCGCCTGGTGGGACGAGACGTTGACGATCGCGCCCGGCGTGGCGGCGTCGAGGAACCGGCGCACGGCGGTTGCGCACCCGACCACGACCGGGTAGAGGTTGACCGCGATGAGGTTCATCACCTCGTCCGGTGAGGCGTCCGGCAGTGCGGCGTCGCGGAACACCGCGGCGTTGTTGACCCAGCCGGCGAGCGTCCCGGCTGCCTGAGCGAGGTCCGCGGCCCGCTTGGCGACCGACTCATCGCCGGCGTCGCCCGCGAGCGGGATGACGCGCGGACGCTTCTCGGCCCAGGCGAGCGCGGCCGGGTCGAGGTCCATGGCGACTACGGAGTCATCGCCGTCGTCACCGCCGAGCAGCCGCTCGACCACCGCTCGCCCGATGCCCCGGCCGCCGCCGGTCACGACGTAGGAACGGCCCACGGCTTGACGCTAACAATGATCCACACAACCCTGCAGGGGTTGGGGTGTCCGGGCGCGCCGGACACCCCAACCGCGGCAAGAGCGCGACGATCAGGCCGGGCAGGCCGGACCCGTGCCCAGTAGGTCGGCGTGCGGCTGGCTGGTCGCGAGGCCGGTCAGCACCACGATCACCGAGCCGCAGTTGTTCCCCTCGTTGGCTTCGAGGAGCTTCTCCAACGGGTCGACCGTGGTGAACAGGATGTACGTGCCGTCCGAGAGCCCATATGTGTCAATCATCTGGTCGGGCAGGTACCAGTTGTACCGGTCGGCCCACCCCGGCGTCATGCCGTAGCTGAAGAACTCCGTGGTGCCGATGACCTGCTTCGGCTCGAGGCAGTCCGGCGCGGGGTACGACAGCGGGCCGTCGCCCTTCTCGCCCCATGCGATCAGGTCGGTGTCGGAAACACAGAAGCTGACCTTGTCACCAACGACCGCGGGTGCGGTGCCGACGACGTGGCCCGCGCCGTCGCTGAGCCACAGGTCGGACTGGGCGAAGCCCTTGAAGTGGTAGTGGCCGTGCACCGCGTGCCACTCGACCTGGCCGGCGTCCCGGTTGTAGAACGTGCCGTCGGAGCGGTAAACGCGCTGCACCGCGGCCTCGTCGCCGAAGACGCCGGTCTCTCGGTCGAAGCGCAGCTCCAGTGGGCCCTCGCCTCGGTTGCGCAGCACCTGGTCGAACCGCAGGCACTGCCCCGCCCCCTGCTCGACGATCTCGCTGTCGAAGCACGACTGGCCCGGCTGGGCGGTGTCGCCGAAGATCGAGCCGGGGTTGTCGTAGGTGACGTTCTCCTGCGGCAGCGCCGCCAGGTCAGGGAGCAGGTCGCGCAGCGGCTGAACCGGAGGCTTATATTCCACCTCGGCCAGCCCCTCGTACGAGATGACGGGGTCCGGGTCGATAGCGCCGAAGGTGACGCCGTACGACACGTACACGTTGTAGACGCCGTTCTTCGCGGACGGAATGATCACCGATTGTGCGATGCCCACGCCGGCGGTCGACTTAGCCACGCGGACGCCGTCGCGGTATACGAAGAGCCCGAGCGCTCCTTCGGTCGCGATGTCCCAGCGGATCGCGACCTGAACGCCGCCGGGTCGGCGCTGCCAGATGTCCGACGGCAGCATCACCCTGAGATTGACCTGGTCGCAATGGACGGTCCGGCAGTCGGGCACGCCGGGCGTACCCGGGCCGTTGCTACGGACGACGCCGGTCCAGAACGTCGCCGGCCCGTCGGATTGAACGGCCACCTTCGTAGCGCCGGCCGCCTGAGCCGGCTGCGACGCGGCGATCGCTCCGACCGCGGCTAGCGCCGCCGCGAGCAAGGTCATCGCCCGGTTACGCATTGATCCGAAATGCGAGGTACGCATGCTCGGGTCCTCCCCTTCGCGAGGCGGTGCGTTGACATCGGGGTTCACCGATGTCGGGGAGTCTAACTGCCAGGAGTCTTCTGGTCACGCTGTGAAGTCCATAGTGGATCATCAAGGGACCGGGGCCGAGCGAG
>DASXRC010000003.1:0-6367 GCA_036506795.1 Micromonosporaceae bacterium | reverse complement strand
CTGTGAGAAACGGCGAGGCCCGGTCGGGAAAGAATCTTGCCGACCGGCCGTTGGGGCGTACCGCCATTCGAACAAATGTCGTACCCGGGCGGTAGCGTCGACGGGTGACGGTGGGGCGGCGGGATCTGGCGGCGGTGCTGGCGGCGACGCCAGTGGGGCCGCGGCTTTCCGAGTTGTTGGCCTCGCTGGATGTCGGCCGGCTGTCGGGCTCGGACTGTGTGGATGTGCTGCAGGCGCAGTATCGGCAGGTCAACCACGAGCGGGCCCGCCTGCTCGCGGTGATCGCCGAGCTGGTCCTGCGGGACGACCCGGACGGCCCAGGGTGCACGGAGCAGCCGACGGAGTTCGCATTCGACGAAGTGCGGGCCGCGCTGGTGTGGACCCGGCGGGCGGCCGACGCGGTGTGCGAGCTGGCGTACGACCTGATTAACCGGTTGCCGGCGGTGCACGCCGCGCTTGCCTCCGGCGTGCTGGACGAGCCGAAGGCCCGCATCTTTTCGGAGTGGACGCGCGAGCTGAACGGGACGCATGCCGCGCAGCTGTGCGATGCCCTGTTGCCGGCCGCGCCTGCATGGACCACCGGGCAGCTGATCGAGCAGATCAAGCGTTACGCGATCGCGTTGGAGCCGGAGTGGGCGCGCCACCGCTACGAAGAGGCGGTGCGCAGCCGTCGCGTGGTCGGCACCCGCAACTCCGACGGGTCTGCCAACCTGGCCGGTTATGACTTGCCGGTCGATCAGGTCGCCGCGGCGTGTGCCCGCATCGACCGGTTGGCCAAGGCGGCGAAACACGCCGGTCGCGTGGAGCCGATCGACTTCCTGCGCGCCGAGCTGTTCCTGGGCCTGACCGACGGCAGCTACGCCGGCCTGGACGACGCCGCCATCCTCGCCCAGCTCGCCGCCGGCCTGACCGACTCGGCCGACGTTGTGGCCGGGCAGGCGGTCGCAACACCGGACCACCCGTCGGCGCCAGCCGTCATCGAGCGACAGTCCTCTACGGCGCGGCCGGCGGTGGGCCGCCCGAGCCGCCGCGGGCTGGAGCTTCAGGCGCGGCTGACCACGCTGCTCGGCCGCGACCGTCACCCGGCCGAGCTGGCCGGCTGGGGGCCGATCCATGCCGAGTTGGCGCGCGACATCGCCGCCAGCCACGCCGGCGGGCACTGGCGGTACGTGGTCACCGATCGGCACGGCCTGCCGGTCGCGGCCGGGCCGTTGCGGCGCCGGCCTGCCGGCTGGACGCGCACCGGCCGCGCCGGCGGCATCGAGATCCAGGTACCCGAGCCCGAGCTTCAGGTTCTCGCCGCGACCACCGACCTGCCCGACGGATGGGCCCGGGTGGTGGCCGAGATCGTCGCCGGGCTTGACCACCGCGGACCCGCCGCCGGCAACCCGACCGCGCGGCTGCCCGGCGCCGCCCTGCGCCGCTGGCTGCAGGTCCGCGACCGCACCTGCGTGTTCCCCACATGCCGAGCGCCGGCCCGCGACTGCGACGCCGACCACACCCTCGAACACGCCCGTGGCGGTGCCACCACCGATCCCAACCTCGACAGCCCCTGCCGGCACGACCACCGACTCCGCCACGACGGCGGCTGGCGGCTCCTGCGCCTCGGCCCCGGCCACTACCTGTGGATCAGCCGACTCGGCCGGCCCTACCACCAGCGACCGCGACCGGTCACCCCACCGCTTCCCCGCCCCATGCCCAGCACCGGCCCCGGCCCGGCGGGGCCGGACCCACCGCTGACCGACCGGAAAGACTGGGCCCAGACCAGCTGCATGGCCCCACCACCAGAGCCGGCAAGGGAACCGCCGGCGCCGCCAGCGACCCGTCCAGCGCCGACCGACGACCAACCACCGTTCTGACCAGGCGGCCGCCTGCGGCCACGCGGCCAGCACACGACGGGCACGTCTAGCTGCCAATGGACAGGCAAACGAACGGAGCGCGGACGCCTGCGCTGAACCGTTCGGCTGCGGCGAGCGCCCGCCTCCGACCCGCGATCGGACTGGCCCGGAAGACTCGCCAAGGACCTAGAGGCCGACGGCGCGCATGCCGCCCGGTGCGTAGCGGTCACCGACGGCGGCGCCGACGGGGATCGCGCCGGAGAGCCGGCTGAGCTGATCGGCGGTCAGCGCCACGTCGGCGGCGGCCAGGTTCTCCTCGAGGTAGCGCACGCGCTTCGTGCCCGGAATCGGCGTGATGTCCGGGCCCTGGGCGAGCACCCAGGCGATCGCGACCTGTGCCGGTGTGGCGCCGACGTCGGCGGCGACCGCGCGGACCTCGTCGACGAGCCGCAGGTTCGCGGGCAGGTTCGACGCGGAGAACCGGGGCACAGTCCGCCGGAAGTCGTCGGAGGCCAGCTCGGCGGTCGACGTGATCGTGCCGGTCAACAGGCCACGACCCATGGGCGAGTACGCCACGACCCCGACGCCCAGCTCGCGGCAGGTGTCCAACATCGACCCCTCGACCACGTCCCTAGTGAACAGCGAGTACTCGAGCTGTACCGCGGTGATCGGGTGCACCCCGTGTGCGGCCCGCAGCGTCGCCGGGGAGACCTCGGACAGCCCGATCCAGCGCACCTTGCCCGCCGATATCAGCGACGCGAGCGCTCCAACCGTTTCCTCGATCGGCACCGCGGGACTGCGCCGGTGCATGTAATAGAGGTCGATCGTGTCGATGCCGAGCCTCCGCAGCGACGCGTCGCACGCCTCTCGCGCCCACGCACCGCTGCTGTCGACGAAGCGCTCCGGCTCCCCGCCCGGGCCGGTGCGGACGCGGTTGGCGAACTTCGTCGCCAGGAACACCTCGTCCCGCCGGGCGCGGACGACGGGACCGAGCAGCAGCTCGTTGTGCCCCTCGCCGTAGATGTCCGCGGTGTCCAGGTGGTTGACACCGAGGTCAAGCGCCCGATGCAGCGTACGCGTGGACTCCTCGTCGTCCCGCCGGCCGTACGCGAAGCTCATGCCCATGCATCCGAGGCCGATCTCGCTGACGCTCGGTCCACCGGCACCAAGTTGGCGTTGTCTCACCCAGCCAGCCTCCCCCACGGAGCCCATTCGAAGTCAAGCCGGGTTGCGTCGGGACAGAAACTCATCTAGCGTTGAGTTCATCGAGTGTTGAATTCTCAGGGAGGGACTCGCATGGACTCCGCGATCGAGGTCCGGGACCTCGTCGTCGAACGCGGCAAGCGGGAGGTCTTGCACGGGTTCACGGCCACGATCCCCCGCGGCACCGTCACCGGCCTGCTCGGTCCGAGCGGCAGCGGCAAGACCACGCTGATGCGCGCCATCGTCGGCGTGCAGATCATCCGGTCCGGCACGGTCACCGTGCTGGGCGAGCCGGCCGGCTCGAAGGGCCTGCGCCACCGGATCGGCTACCTGACCCAAGACCCCAGCGTGTACGCGGACCTTACGGTCCGAGAGAACACGCGCTACTTCGCGTCGCTCTACGGCCTCGGCGCCAACGACGCGGACGAGGCGATCACGACGGTCGGCCTGGCCGACGCCGCCCACCAGCTCATCAGCACCCTGTCCGGCGGCCAGCACAGCCGGGCCTCGCTGGCCTGCGCCCTGGTGAGCAAGCCGGAGCTGCTGGTGCTGGACGAGCCGACCGTCGGACAGGACCCGGTGCTCCGCGACGAGCTGTGGGCGCGCTTCCGGCAGCTGGCCGCGGACGGTGCCACGCTGCTGGTGTCCAGCCATGTCATGGACGAGGCGAACCGCTGCGACCGGCTGCTTCTGATCCGCGACGGGTACCTCATTGCCGATGACGCGCCGGCGGCGGTCAAGGCCGCGGCCAGCACCGACGACCTGGACGAGGCGTTCCTGCGGCTGATCAGGGACCGGGAGAAGATGGGGGCGACCAGCTGATGTCCGTACGTATCCTCGGCAGCACCATCCGCCGCATCCTCCAGCAGCTTCGGCACGACCGGCGCACGATCGCGCTCATGCTGTTCGTGCCGATCCTGCTGTTGACCCTGCTCTACTTCATGTTCGAGCGTCAGGAGCGCGTCTTCGACGGGGTCGCCCTCATCATGCTGGGCATCTTCCCGTTCATCATCATGTTCCTCGTGACGAGCATCGCGATGCTCCGCGAGCGCACGACCGGCACCTTGGAGCGCCTGTTCACCACGCCGGTGGGCAAGTTGGACCTGCTCTTCGGGTACGGCATCGCGTTCGGCATCGTGGCCGCGATCCAGGCGACCGTCGCGTCCGCGCTGGCGTACTGGCTGCTCGACCTCGACACCGCGGGCAGCATCTGGCTGGTCATCCTCATCGCGGTGTCGAACGCGGTGCTGGGCGTCGCGCTCGGTCTGTTGTGCAGCGCCTTCGCGCGCACCGAGTTCCAGGCCGTGCAGTTCATGCCGGTCGTGGCGCTCCCACAGATCCTGCTGTGCGGGCTGTTCGTGGCCCGCGGGCAGATGGCGGGCTGGTTGCAGGCGATCAGCGATGTGCTGCCGCTGTCGTACTCGGTCGAGGCCCTCCAACAGGTCGGCCGGTTTCCGGACCCCACCACAACGATGTGGCGTGACTTGACGATCGTGCTCGGGGCGGTGCTGCTCGCGCTCATCCTGGCCGCGGCCACGCTGCGGCGCCGCACTCCCTAGGAGGGATGCCCGTGGCGCGACGCACCGGGCGACGGCCCGGCAACCCGGACACCCGCGAGGCGATCCTGACCGCGGCACGGGACGCGTTCGCCGACCGCGGGTACGACGGGGCCTCCATTCGCTCCATCGCGACCGGCGCCGGGGTCGACCCGGCGCTGGTCCACCACTACTTCGGCACCAAGGAACAGCTGTTCATGGACGCCGTCGGCGCACCGATCGACCCCCGGGAGGTGCTGCCGCGCGTCGTCGCCGGCGGCAAGGAGGAGGTCGGCGAGCGGCTGGTCCGCACGATGCTGTCCATCTGGGACTCGCCGGCCGGCGCCGCGGGCGTCGCGCTCATGCGCTCCGCGCTGAGCCACGACTGGACGGCCCGCCTCATGCGCGAGTTCCTTACCACCCAGATCCTCCGCCGAGTGATGAGGCAGCTCGACCTGAACCCGCGCGAGGCGCCGCTGCGTGCCTCGCTCGTCGCCTCCCAGGTCGCCGGTCTGGCGATGGTGCGGTACGTGCTGAAGATCGAGCCGCTCGCGTCCGCGCGGCCCGACGTCGTGGTCGCGGCCGTCGCGCCGACCATTCAGCGGTATGTGACCGGCGATCTAAGCTAGCGGCCGTGGCCGCATCGATCCCCTTCGACCGCGTCGCCGACCGGTACGACGAGACGCGCGGCGGCGAGGACCGCGGCCGCCGCACGGCCGAGGGCCTGGCGCCGTGGCTGGTGCCCGGGCCCGTCCTCGAGATCGGCGTCGGCACCGCGCTCGTCGCGAAGCCGCTGCTCGAGCGGGGGTACGCCGTGTGCGGCGTCGACCTCTCCCTGGCGATGCTCGCCCGCGCCCGCGACCGCATCGGGAACCGGGTGGTGTGCGCGGACGCGCTGGAGCTGCCGGTGGCCGCGGGTGCGGTCGACAACGTCGTGTTCGTCGCGGCCCTCCACGCTATCGGCGACACCGTCCGCGCGGTGGGCGAGGCGGCCCGGGTGCTGCGCCCCGGCGGCCGGCTGCTCGCGGCGCACGGCGTACCGATGCGGGACGACGACGACCTGGAGGCGGCCACCGCCGCGCTGGCGCCACTGCGGGAGGCGCGGTTCGACACACCGGCCGTCGTCGACTCGGCGGCCGCCGCGGCCGGTCTCCGCCCGGTCGCCGACCAGCTCACTTCCGCCTGGAACAAGACCGGCGACAGCCCGAACGAGGCCGCCGCCGGCATCGAGCAGCGCCTGTGGTCATGGCTCTGGGACGTCGACGACGCCACGTGGTCCGCGGTGGTGGTGCCGGCCATCGAGCGCCTCCGGGCGCTGCCCGAACCCGACCGCCGCCGGCCCGACACCGGCCGGATGCGCCTGGCCGTGTTCGAGCGCTAGCTACTCTGCTCCAACCAGGAGGCGTACAGCCGGCCGTACACCGAATCGGTCTCCCGCACCAGCTCGTCGTGCGGTCCACGCTGGACGATCCGGCCGTCGTCCACGACGATGACCTCGTCCGCGGCCCGCGCGGTGGAGAGCCGGTGCGCGATCGCGATCGTCGTGCGGCCCCGGGTCACCGCGTCGAGCGTGCGTTGCAGGCGTACCTCGGTCGCCGGGTCTACCGCGCTCGTGGCCTCGTCGAGCACCAGCAGGTCGGGGTCGGCCACGTACGCCCGGGCCAGCGCCACCAGCTGCCGCTCTCCCACGGACAGCGCCTCGCCGCGCTCGCCCACCGGTGTGTCCAGGCCGTCCGCCAGGCCATCGAGCCAGTCACCGAGGCCCAGCTCCGCGAACGCCAGCATCAGGTC
>DASXRC010000002.1:0-22309 GCA_036506795.1 Micromonosporaceae bacterium | reverse complement strand
ATCAACTTCACCGCAGCGGGGGCGATCACGGTGCTCGGCCCAGCCGTCGCGGACGACACGATCGGCCGGCGGGCGTGGGGATTCGTGCTGGCGGCCGAGACCTTCGGCATGGTGCTCGGCGGCCTGATCGCCCTGCGGCTTGGGGTGAACCGGTTACTGCGGCTCGGCGTGGTCTGCATGTTCGCCGAGATCCCCATCATGGTTGGGCTCGCCGAGGCGCCGCGAGTGGTGATCCTGCTACCCGCCGCGGTGGTCGCCGGCATCGCGATCGAGCAGTTCGCCATCGCGTGGGAGTCCACGATGCAGCGCTACATCCCGACCGAGAAACTCGCCCGGGTCTACTCTTTCGACGCCCTCGGCTCGTTCATCGCGATCCCGCTGGGTCAGGTCGCGGCGGGCCCAGCCGCGCTGGCCTGGGGTGCTGAGCCGACGCTGCTCGCCGGTGCCCTGATCACGCTGCTCGCGGTGGCCGGCATGCTGCTGAGCCGCGACGTCCGCACCCTGCCGTCGGCCCCGTCGCCGGAACCCGAACATGCGGAGTCTCCGACCCGGGAGCTTGACAAGATCTCAGGGGGACAATAGCCGCGTGGAGAAGGCTCACATTCCCAACGTGCTCGCCGCCCGCTATGCCTCGCCCGAGCTCGTCGCGCTCTGGTCGCCCGAGGAGAAGGTACGCGCGGAGCGGCGGCTGTGGCTCGCCGTGCTCCGGGCCCAGCGGGACCTCAGCGTGCCGGTGCCGGACGGCGTGATCGCGGCGTACGAGGGGGCTCTGGACTGGGTGGACCTGGACTCGATCGCGGCCCGCGAGCGGGTCACGCGGCATGACGTGAAGGCCCGGATCGAGGAGTTCAACGCGCTGGCCGGCCACGAGCACGTGCACAAGGGCATGACCTCCCGCGACCTGACCGAGAACGTCGAGCAGCTGCAGGTCCGGGCGTCGTTGGAGCTGATCCGCGATCGGGTCGTCGCCGCGCTGGCGCGACTCGCCGCCCGCGCCGTCGAGTACGACCACATGA
The DNA here is from genome assembly GCA_036506795.1 of Micromonosporaceae bacterium. Lineage (GTDB taxonomy): Bacteria > Actinomycetota > Actinomycetes > Mycobacteriales > Micromonosporaceae > DASXRC01. The sequence goes on along the minus strand of DASXRC010000002.1, from coordinate 21,293 downwards.
TCATGGTCGGCCGGACGCACAACGTCCCGGCCCAGGCCACCACCCTGGGCAAGCGTTTCGCCAACGCCGCGGAGGAGCTGCTCATCGCGTACGACCGGCTGGCCGGCCTGATCGCCCGATACCCGCTGCGCGGCATCAAGGGCCCGGTCGGCACGGCCGCCGATCAGCTCGATCTGTTCGACGGCGACGCCGACAAGGTGGCGGAGCTGGAACGCCGGGTGGCGTCGCATCTGGGGTTCTCCCGCGTGCTCGACAGCGTCGGTCAGGTCTACCCACGGTCGCTCGACCTCGACGTGCTCGCCGCCCTGGCGCAGGTCGCCGCCGGCCCGTCGTCGCTGGCGACGACGATCCGGCTGATGGCCGGTCAGGAGCTCGTCACCGAGGGTTTCACGCCGGGCCAGGTGGGCTCCAGCGCGATGCCGCACAAGATGAACACCCGGTCTAGCGAACGGATCAACGGGCTGGCGGTGGTGATTCGCGGCTACCTGTCAATGGTCGGCGAGCTGGCCGGCCACCAGTGGAACGAGGGCGACGTCTCGTGTTCGGTCGTGCGCCGCGTGGCGCTGCCCGACGGGTTCTTCGCCGCGGACGGCCTGTTCCAGACGTTGCTGACCGTGGTCGACGAATTCGGCGCGTACCCCGCGGTGATCTCGCGGGAGCTCGACCGGTACCTGCCGTTCCTCGCGACCACCAAGATTCTGGTGGCGGCGACGCGGGCCGGCGTCGGTCGGGAGACCGCGCACGAAGTCATCCAGGAGCACGCGGTCGCCGCGGCGCTCGCGATGCGCGAGAAGGGCGCCACCGAGAACGACCTCTTCGACCGGCTCGCCGCCGACGACCGGCTCGGGCTCGGCCGAGCCGAGATCGACGCGCTGGTCGCCGATCGGGCGGGGTTCGTGGGCATCACCTCGGCGCAGGTCCGCGCCATCGCCGAACGCGTCGCCGTGATCGTCGACGCCCACCCCGAGGCCAGCCGCTACGCGCCGGCCCCCATCCTGTGACGCTCGTGCCGGCCGGGCACCTCGCCGTCGGCGGTCGACGTGCGGGGCTCGGCCACGACCGCGGTCCCGTACGCGCAGATCTCGCCCCAGTAGTCACTGACCATGCGGTGGTCGAACCGCATGCCGATCACGGCGTTGGCCCCCCGCTCGCGCGCCGCCTCGGCCATCTGCTTGACCGCCTCCTCCCGCCAGCGCGCCAGATGCACCGAGGCCTGCGGGTTCATTCCGCCTTGCAGGGACTTCACGCCCTCGTGGAAGGGGTTCTGCGGGCGTGCCGTCGAGCCGACGACCTCCCCGAGCACCTCGCGCACGACGTAGCCGGGAAGATCGTCGGTCGTTACAACTAGCACGAATTGAGCGTATGCATACATTACGACCGTCGCATGTCGATGGCCCCGGAGACGCGGCGCGTGCAAATTGGGCCGCTGGGGAAGGATCGTGATGGAGTACGTGCTTGCCGGCGTGACCGCGTTCCTCCTCATCGCCCCGGTGGAGCTGCCGGATAAGACGTTCGTGGCCACCCTCGTGCTGGCCACCCGGTATCGGCCGATTCCGGTCTGGCTGGGAGTCATTGCGGCCTTCGGCATACAGTGCGTGGTTGCGGTCGCGGCGGGGACCTTCCTCACCCGGCTGCCGGAACGCCCGGTTGCGCTGGTCGCCGGCGTGCTGTTCGCGATCGGCGCGTGGCTGCTGCTGCGCGGCGCCCGGCATGCCGACGTCGAGGAGGCCGAGCAGGAGCGGGAGTACGCGACGAGGATCGCGGACGACAGGCGCGGCTGGCGGGCGGCCGGGGCGAGCTTCCTGGTGCTCTTCACCGCCGAGTGGGGCGACCTGTCACAGCTGCTCACGGCGGGCCTCGTGGCGAGCGGCAACCCGGCGCTGCCGGTGTTCATCGGTTCCTGGTCGGCGCTCATCGTGGTGTCCGGCGCGGCCGTCCTGCTCGGCCGCGTGCTGCTGCGGTACATCCGGTTGTCCGTGGTGCGATACGTCGCGGCGGGCGTATGTGCGCTGCTGGCATTGATCACCCTGATCGGTGTGATCCGGGGCTGAGCACGTCGGTCGGCGGCGTCGGGCGAGGGATGCCGGTGGATCGAGCAGGCCTACGAACAGGTAGGCTGTGCGATCTCGGCCCAACTGCGTACACAGTCAGGAGCATCCCGTGGCCCGGGTCGTCGTCGACGTCATGCTGAAGCCGGAGATTCTTGATCCCCAAGGCCAGGCGGTCGCCAATGCGCTGCCCCGCCTCGGCGTCACCGACGTCTCCTCGGTCCGCATCGGCCGGCGGATCGAGATCGAGTTCGAGGGCGAGCCGGACCTGGACCGCGCCCACGAGATCGCCGGGAGGCTGCTGGCCAACCCGGTGATCGAGGAGTACGCGGTCAGGCTAGAAGGGTCCAGTCAGTGACCACCCGGATCGGCGTCGTCACCTTTCCCGGTTCGCTCGACGACGGCGACGCCGCGCGTGCCGCACGCATCGCCGGAGCCGAGGTCGTGCGCCTATGGCACGCCGAATCCGACCTGCGCCAGGTGGACGCGGTGATCCTGCCCGGCGGCTTCTCGTACGGCGACTATCTGCGTTGCGGCGCGATCGCCCGATTCGCTCCGGTGATGGAGGCGATCACCAAGGCGGTGTCGGATGGCCTACCCGTCCTGGGTATCTGCAACGGCTTCCAGATCCTCTGCGAGGCGCACCTGCTGCCCGGTGCCCTGACCCGCAACGCCCACCTACACTTCCGCAACCGTGACCAGGCGCTGCGCATCGAATCCGCCGACACGGCCTGGACCAGCTCGTACGAGCCGGGTCAGGAGATCGTCATCCCGGTGAAGAACGGCGAGGGCCGGTTCGTCGCCGACGACCGCACGCTCGACGAGCTCACCGCGGAGGGCCGGATCGTCGCCCGGTACGCCGGCGGAAACCCCAACGGATCGCTGCGTGACATCGCCGCGATAGCGAGCGAGGGCGGCAATGTCGTGGGGATCATGCCGCACCCGGAGCACGCCGTCGAGGCGCTGACCGGGCCATCGCTCGACGGGCTGGGGTTCTTCACGTCGATCCTCAAGCACCTGGCAGGTATGCAGAAGTGAGCGCCGACACCGTTGAGCACGCGGGGGACACCCCGGGTGAGCTGCAACCCCACCTCGAGTTGGGGCTGAGCGACGACGAATACGAGCGGATCCGACAGATCCTCGGCCGCCGGCCGACCCAGTCCGAGCTCGCCATGTACTCGGTCATGTGGAGCGAACACTGCTCGTACAAGTCGAGCAAGGTGCACCTGCGGCAGTTCGCCGACAAGGCCCCGCGCTCCGACCGGCTGCTCGCCGGCATGGGAGAGAACGCGGGCGTCGTCAGGGTCTCCGACACCCTCGCGGTGACCTTCAAGGTGGAGTCGCATAACCACCCCAGCTTCGTGGAGCCGTACCAGGGCGCGGCTACGGGCGTCGGCGGCATCGTCCGCGACATCCTCGCGATGGGTGCCCGCCCGGTGGCGGTGATGGACTCGCTCCGGTTCGGCGCGGCAGACCACCCCGACACCGCCCGGCTGCTCTCCGGTGTCGTCGCCGGCATCGGCGGCTATGGCAACTGCCTCGGCCTGCCCAACATCGGCGGCGAGGTCGTGTTCGATCCGTGCTACCAGGGCAACCCGCTGGTGAACGCGCTGTGCCTCGGCGTACTGCCGGTGGACCGGCTGCAGAGCAAGGCGGCCTCCGGAACGGGCAACGTCGTGGTGCTCATGGGCGCGAAGACCGGCCGGGACGGGATCGGTGGCGTGTCGGTGCTCGCGTCGGCGACGTTCGACGATGAGGCCGAGCAACGCCGACCGTCCGTGCAGGTCGGCGACCCGTTCACCGAGAAGTTGCTCATCGAGGCCTGCCTGGAGCTGTACGACGCGCGGCTGGTTGTCGGCGTTCAGGACCTGGGGGGAGCCGGCCTGACCTGCGCGCTGACCGAGACGGCCGCGGCGGCCGGGACCGGCATGCGGGTGTGGCTGGAACGGATACCGCTACGCGAGCCCTCGATGGAGCCGCACGAGATTCTCGTGAGCGAGTCGCAGGAGCGGATGCTGCTGATCGTGGAGCCGGACAAGCTCGACGCCGTGCTCAAGACCGCCGACAAGTGGGGTGTGCCGACCACTGCGATCGGCGAGGTCACCGCGCCCACCACCTCCGGCGAGCCGGGCCGGATCCTCATCACGTGGCGCGATGAGACGGTCGCCGACGTGCCGCCGGGCTCGCTCGTCGACGACGGACCGGTGTACGCACGGCCGATGCGTGAGCCGGGTGACCTGATCCTGTTGCAGGCCGACCGCGCCGAGACGCTGCCGCGGCCGGCGGACCCGGACGCGCTGCGGGAGACCGTGCTACGCATGGCTGCCTCGCCGAACCTGTGCGACAAGACCTGGGTGATCGAGCAGTACGACCGGTACGTGCTCGGCAACACCGTGCTCGCTCAGCCGGAGGACGCCGGCGTGATCCGCATCGACGAGCGGACCGGCCTGGGCGTCGCGCTGTCGGTGGACGGCAACGGTCGGTACGCGCGCCTCGACCCGTACGTCGGGGCGCGACTCGCGCTGGCCGAGGCGTACCGCAACGTGGTGGTGACCGGCGCGCGTCCGGTTGCGGTGACCGACTGCCTCAACTTTGGCTCGCCGGAGGACCCGGCCGTGATGTGGCAGTTCGCTGAGGCCGTTCGCGGGCTGGCGGATGGCTCCGCCGAGCTGAACATCCCGGTCACCGGCGGCAACGTCAGCTTCTACAACCAGACGGGCGCAGCGGCCGTCCACCCGACGCCCGTGGTCGGTGTGCTCGGCGTGCTCGAGGACGTTTCGCAACGCATACCGATGGGCTTCGGCGAGGACGGCGAGGTCATCATCCTGCTCGGCGAGACGCATGCGGAGCTGTCCGGCTCGGAGTGGGCCTGGGAGGTGCACGGGCACCTCGGCGGTGTACCCCCGCAGGTGGACCTCTCCCGCGAGCGCCTGCTCGGCGAGGTCATCGCCGACGCGGCCGCGAAGGGACACGTGAGTTCGGCGCACGACCTGTCCGACGGTGGCCTGGCACATGCCCTGGCCGAGTCGTGCATGCGCCGTGGGCTGGGTGCCAGGGTTGCCCTGCCGGACGAGTTCACGGCCGGCTCGATGCCCTTCCTCTATCTGTGCTCAGAGTCCACCGGACGCGCGATCGTCGCGGTGCCGCGCGGACACGAGAAGGCGTTCACCGCGCTCTGCACCGAGTGGGGACTGCCGTGGACCGCGATCGGCGTGGTGGACGCGCACGGTCGGGAGCTCGAGGTCCGCGGACAGTTCGTGATCGGGCTTGACGAGCTGCGCGAGGCGTGGTCGGGCACTCTGCCGCGCCTGTTCGACGCCGAGCGCGCGGTCGGCATGGGGCCGCAGGCCGAGGCGGCGGCCGATGCCGCGCCGGAGACCGAGGCCTCGGAGTCCGCGCCGGAGACCGAGGCCTCGGAGGCTGCGCCGGAGACGGAGTAGCGCGTGGCCCGCACGGCGGAGGCGGTCTTCGCCCAGCGCGGTAGCGGCGCTCGGTTCGACTGGGGCCTGGCCGGCGCGGCCGAGCTCAGCAAGGCCTGCGCCGTCCTGGTGGTCGTCGACGTGCTGTCGTTCACGACCGCGGTGGACGTGGCGGTCGGCCGGGGAATGCGCGTGCACCCGTTCCCCTGGGACGCGGAGGCCGACGCGTACGCGTCTCGCATCGGCGGGGTCGCGGCCGTCGGCCGCCGGGCGGTCACCTCGCATCGGCCCTGGTCACTGTCGCCGGCCGCGCTGGCCGCCGCGCCCGGGGTGCCCGACCTGGTGCTGCCGTCGCCGAACGGCTCCGCGATCTGCGCGGCCGCGAGCGCGACCGGACTGCCGGTTGTCGCGGGCTGCCTGCGCAACGCGGCCGCCATTGCGCGATGGCTGCGCCAGCACGGGTACGGCGGAACCGGCGCGCCCATCGGGGTCGTCGCGTCCGGGGAGCAGTGGCCGGATCAGACTCTGCGGCCGTCCGTGGAGGACCTCCTCGGTGCGGCGTCGATCCTTGCTGGCTTGTCCGGTGTGGACGATGGTCTCTCGGTGGAGGCGGCCGTGACCCTTGCGGCATTCGTCAGCGTTCCCGACGTGCCCGCCGCCGTTCGCGGCTGCGTCAGCGGCCTTGAGCTAATCACGAGTGGATACGCCGAGGACGTCGCGATCGCGACCCACGTCGACGTCTCCGCCGTCGTGCCGGTGCTGCACGGCGGGGTCTTCTCGGCGGGTTAGCCCGCGGTCAGTCGTCGAGCCAGTCCAGCGAGCGGCGTTCGGCGCGGGTTGGGGGCTGACCCGCCGCGTGGCGCGAGTGGGCGCCTCCGGCCTCGTCGCGATATCGACCCGGGTCGTAGCCGGGCGATTCGTGTCCGCTGCGCTGCTCGGGCACGCGGTCGTAACCGGAACGGTCGTCGTAGCCACCGCGGTCGTAACCACCATCGGCGCGGTCGTAACCACCATCGGCCTGGCCGTACCCGGCCTGGTCGTAGCCGCCTGAACCAGGCGAATCGTCGTAACCGCCACCGGGGTCGGCCGGCGGCTGGTACCCACCACCCGCCGGCGGCTGGTACCTGCCGGACTCGTACGGGTGAGCCGATCGCCCGTACTCCGGGTCCGCGTCGTATCGGCCGCCCGACTCGGCGTACCCGCCGGAGTAGCCTGAGCCGCTCGCGCCGTACTCCTGACTCGCGGGCGCGGGGAAGTCACGGCCGCCGCCGTACCCCGGGTTGGTCGGTGCGGAGTAGTCCCGGCCGCCGTAGCCCTCGTCCGCCGGCCGCGCCGCCGGGTTCCCGTACCCTCTGCCGGGAGCCGCCGGGCTCCCGTACCCGCCCTCCGGCGCGCCGGGTGGGGAGAACGGGGCCGGTCCACTGTAGCCACCCGCCGGCCCGCCATACCCGCCCGCGGGCGTGCCGTACCCGCCCGCCGGCGTGCCGTACGTCCCGCCAGGGGCGGACGGGCTGCCGTACCCGCCCGGTGAGCCGTATGGCGGCTGCGCAGTGGTCGGCTGGCTGGCGTTGGCCCAACCCGGTGCCGCCGCGCCATAGGGGGTCGGTGCCGGTGGCGGCACCGGAGACTGCGCGCCCCGCGGCGACGCGCCGTACGGATCGGCGTACGGATCGGGCGCCGGCTGGTGCATCATCGTCGGCGCGTCGGCCATCGGGGGTCGAGCCACGAGCGTGGGTCCGGCGCCGGCGCCGGCCCGGCTCGCGGCTCGGGTCGGGTCCGGGGCCGGGCGGTACATGCCGCGGCTGGCCGGAGTGGGGACCGGGCCCCGTGGGCGGGTGGTGAAGTCGCCGTCTTCGTCGCCGTCGTCTTCCTTGCGTCGCACGAGGAGGAGCACGATCGCTCCGACACCTATGGCCACAAGTAGGCCGCCCATGACGATGAGCACCCAGGAGAGCCCGCCGCCGGAGTCGTTGCTGTCGGCCGCCGCGGCGTTCAAGCTCTCGCCGTCCGTCGCCAGGGCCGTGTCGCTCGGCTCCTCGGACGGCAAGGCCGACTCCGTCACCTCCGCAGTTGCGGTCGGCTCCGGAGGCTTCGTCGACGTCATCGCGAGCGTGGTGGTGACCGTCTGGCCCGCGTTCGCGTTGAGCCGCTTGGGGTTGACCTTGTAGTCATCCTTCTGCGCGGTGATGAGAATCTCGCCGGGCACGATCGGCTTGGTGGCCGAGGAGACGAACGAGAATCGTCCGTCCCGGTTGGTAGTGGCCAGGTAGGTGTGGTTCTGGCTGTCCTGTATGCCGACCAGGACGTCTCGCAGGCCGGCGCCGGTCGCGGAGTCGGTGACCTTCCCGTTGACCTCCTTGACCATCGGCGCCTGTTCCGGGCCGCGGACGGTGATCTGCCGGTTCGCGTTCCCGTGGTCGCCACCACTCTTCGCATCGATCTGCACGTTGCCGGACTTGGTCTGGTTGGTGCCGAGGGTGCCGGCGATGAGGGTGGCCGTGTAGTCCTTGGACTGCCCGCGGTCGATGGACTCGGTGAGGTTGCACTGCCCCTGGCAGGTCAACTCGGCGAAGGGCATCGTGACCGTAATGTTGAAGGAGTCACTGGTCTGCTGGCCCACAGGCAGATTCTTGTTCGTGACGCGGAACTTCATGTCCACGCGTTGGCCCGGACCGAGGGTGGCGGTGGGCAGGCTTGTGATCTGGACGCCCGGGTCGTCGGCCATCGCAGGAGCCACCGGGACGGAGAGCAGGCTCCCCACGGCCAACACCGCGACCACCCCGGCACGAAGCATCCAGGCACGTCGGTGTGTTGTCACGTCCACCACCTTCCGGTACGTCCTACCCCGACCAGCGTGCTGACGGCCGGAGGCACCCCGTGCGAATACACCGACGGCCACTATGCCTTGTTCGGCACGGTCCGCGCGACCCAGGGGCAGCACAACATGGCATGGTCGAGCGTCGTATCGTCCCGACGTGTCCACTGCGCACAGTAAGTCCGCGGCGGTCGCGGCGGTCCTGTCGGCGCTCGACGCGGGGCAATCGCCCGATTCGACCGCCGTTCGGGACGCCGTCCGCGCGTTATTAGCCGAGTTGGCGGGGCGTGCACCTGGCCGATCGGTGGAGGTGCGGGTACCACCTTACGGTGCTATCCAGTGCGGCGAGGGTCCGCGGCACACGAGGGGTACGCCGCCGAACGTGATCGAGATGGATCCGATCACGTGGGTGCTCATCGCGACGGGCCGTCTCAATTGGACGGTCGCCGTTGCGGAGGGCCGGGTGCACGCGAGCGGGAATCGGGCCGATATTTCGGCATATCTCCCTATCTAGCGGGGCGGCTTGCGGGCCTCCGGCTACCCCGAGAAGCATGGATGTGGCGCTCTGTTATCCCCCGCCCACTCGCGTACACTGTTGGCGCGACGGCAGCGAGGTCAGCGACACCAATCAGCACGAGGAGCGGCAGGTGCCACGAGGCGACGGCCGGTTGAGCCACGACCTCGACCCCGAAGGGCCCGGCCCGCAGGACGCTTGCGGTGTTTTCGGCGTCTGGGCGCCCGGCGAAGAGGTGTCGAAGCTCACATACTTCGGTCTGTACGCCCTGCAGCACCGCGGCCAGGAGGCGGCCGGCATCGCGGTCAGCGACGGCTCCGGCATCGTCGTCTTCAAGGATCTTGGCCTGGTTGCTCAGGTGTTCGACGAGCCGACCCTGGCTAGCCTGCGCGGGCACGTCGCGATCGGCCACGCACGCTACTCCACGACCGGCGGGTCCACCTGGGAGAACGCCCAACCGACGATCCGCGCCACCCGGTCGGGCGCGACAATCGCCCTCGCCCACAACGGGAATCTCGTCAACTCGGCCGAGCTCGCCCACCGAGCCCGCGCCTGTGGCATGGACGCCGATGGCTCCACGTCGGACACCGCGCTGGTCACCACGCTGCTCGCCGCCCGCCCCGACATGTCGGTCGAGGCCGCGGCGCTCGACGTTCTGCCGACCGTCCGAGGCGCGTTCAGCTTCGTGTTCATGGACGAGACGACGTTGTACGCCGCGCGCGACCCGTACGGCGTACGACCGCTCGTGCTCGGCCGGCTCGAGCGCGGCTGGGTCGTGGCCAGCGAAACCGCCGCGCTCGACATCGTCGGGGCGAGCGTCGTGCGTGAGGTGGAGCCCGGTGAGCTGCTCGCCGTCGACGAAGCCGGTCTGCGCTCGGCGCGGTTCGCCAGCCCGGACCCCAAGGGCTGTCTGTTCGAGTACGTCTACCTCGCGCGGCCGGACAGCACGATCGCCGGCCGCAACGTGTATGCGGCACGGGTTGCAGTCGGCAAGCGCCTCGCCGCCGAGCACCCGGTCGACGCCGACCTCGTCCTGCCGGTTCCCGAGTCCGGCACGCCAGCCGCGATCGGGTACGCCGAGGCGTCCGGCATCCCGTACGGCGCGGGCCTGGTCAAGAACGCGTACGTGGGCCGGACGTTCATTCAGCCGTCGCAGACGATCCGCCAACTCGGCATCCGGCTGAAGTTGAACCCGCTGCGGGAGAACGTACGTGGCAAGCGGGTGGTGGTCGTCGATGATTCGATCGTGCGGGGCAACACCCAGCGTGCGATCGTCCGGATGCTTCGCGAAGCCGGGGCGGTGGAGGTGCACGTCCGCATCTCGGCGCCGCCGGTGAGCTGGCCGTGCTTCTACGGCATCGACTTCGCGACCAAGGCCGAGCTGATCGCCAACGGCCTGGATACTGAGGGCATCCGTCGCTCGATCGGTGCCGACACTCTCGGGTACGTGTCGCTGGCCGGTCTCATCGCCTCCACCGAGCAGCCGAAGACGCGCCTGTGTCGGGCCTGCTTCGATGGCGAATATCCGATCGAGTTGCCAGCCGGGCATCTCATCGGCAAGCACGTGCTCGAGGGCGTCGGGAAGCGGGTCGGCGGCGGCAAGGCCGACGACACGCTCGCCGTCGAGTACGAGTACGACACCGGGGCCGACCGCCCCGGCCACGGCGCCGAGCCGCTCGTCGCAAGTCCCGGCGGGGCCGACGCACTGCACCGGCCATAGCGCGGCCGATGGGCCTCGCCGTAGCCGCAGGAACAAAGGGGAGAACCGTGACGCATGTGTCCGAGCGCACCAGCGCGGGAAGTAGCTCGCCCAACGGCGCCGTCGACCACCGGCGTACGCCGTGGACCCCCGGCGGCAAGCGATCCGGCAAGGGGCGCGTGGTCACCTACGCGGACGCGGGCGTCTCGATTCACGCGGGCGAGGAGGCGGTGGCGCAGCTCAAGAAGCATGTCCACCGCACGATGCGGCCCGAGGTCATCGGCGGCCTCGGTGGGTTCGCCGGGCTCTTCCGATTGGATCTGCGCAAGTACCGCAATCCCATCCTCGCCTCGTCGACGGATGGCGTCGGCACCAAACTCGTGATCGCCCAGCAGCTGGACGTGCACGACACGATCGGCATCGACCTCGTCGCGATGGTCGTGAACGACCTCGTGACGTGCGGCGCGGAGCCGCTGTTCCTCCTGGACTACATCGCCTGCGGGGAGGTCATGCCCGACCGCGTGGCCGAAATCGGCGCGGGCATCGCGGTCGGTTGCAAGGAGGCCGGCTGCGCGCTGATCGGCGGCGAGACGGCCGAGCACCCCGGCGTGATGGGCCCGCGGGAGTACGACGTGTCGGCCACTGGGGTGGGCGTAGTCGAGGAGAGCGAGCTGCTCGGCCGGGACCGAGTCGAGGTCGGCGACGTGGTGATCGCCCTCCCGTCCAGCGGCCTCCACTCTAACGGCTACTCGCTCGTGCGCGCCGTGCTGCTCGGAGCGGGTCGGCTGCGGCTGGATACCGTCGTCGATGACTTCGGCGGGCAGCGCACGCTCGGCGAGGAGCTGCTCACGCCGACGAAGATCTACGCGCGGGACTGCCTCAAGCTCGTGCAGGAGTGCGACGTCCGGGCGTTCGCGCACGTGACCGGTGGCGGCATCCCGGGCAACCTGGTGCGAGTGCTACCGGGCCACGTGGACGCGGTCGTCAACCGGTCGACGTGGCGGCCGCAATCCATCTTCGATCTCGTGCAGACAAAGGGTCGCATCGACGACGCGGAGATGGAGTCCACATTCAACATGGGTGTCGGCATGCTCGCGATTGTGTCGGCGGCGGACGCCGACCGTGCGCTCGCGTACCTGCTCGGTCGCGGTATCCGGGGATGGCTAGCCGGGGAGATCATCGACGGCTCGGGCACCGTGCAGATGATCGGCTCGCACACACGGGGCTAACGAGCCGTTTACGTGAGGGGTCTTCACCCCACTGGACACACGGCCGTAGCCTGTTGGGTGTGTCGTCGTCCACCGGCTTGCGGGGTATTGCACCGGTGCCGTCATACGTCCTCATGCAGCCGACGACGCTGTGCAACCTGAACTGCGCGTACTGTTATCTCCCGTTCCGCGCCCGGGATGACCGGATGCCGGTCGAGGTCGCGAGCGCGGTCGCCGAAACGGTGAACCGGTGGGCCGCCGACTCCGACCAGTTCAGCGTGGTGTGGCACGGCGGCGAGCCGCTCACGGTCGGGCGGGCGTACCTGAGCGAGCTGATGGCGCCTTTTCGCGGCGTTGAGCAGCACATCCAGACCAACGCCACGCTGATCGACGACGCGTGGTGCGAGTTCTTCCGCCGGCACGAGGTACGCGTCGGGCTGTCCATCGACGGGCCGGCCGACCGCACCGCGCTGCGCGTCGACTGGGCCGGCAGGCCGGCCTTTGACCGCATCATGCGCGGCGCGGCGGCGCTGCGCCGCCACGAGATCCGGTTCGCCGCGATCTGCGTCGTCGCCGACCCCCGCCCCGGTCTCGCGGCCGAGCTGTACGAGTTCTTCCTGGACCTCGGCTGCTACTGGCTGGGCATCAACATCGAGGAGCGTGAGGGCGTCAACACCCGGGCGAACGCCCGCCCGGCCGAGGCCGTCCAGGCCTTCTGGTCCGAGCTCGTCGGGGCGTGGCTCGCCGATCCGCGGATAGAGCTGCGCGAAGTCGAGTGGGCGCTCCGGTACGCCGGGGCCGTGCTCGCCGGCGAATCCGACGACCTGTTGCCGACGCTGCGCGACCCCATACCCACCGTCGCGCGCGATGGGCGGGTCGTGCTGTTCTCGCCCGAGCTCGCCGGGTTCAACGACCCGCGGTACGGCGATTTCTCGTCCGGCAATGTGCTGAGCCGGCCGCTCGATGAGATCGTCGCGACGGCGGTGGCGGGGCCGAGCGGGTGGATCGCCGAGTACCTGGCCGGCACGGAGAACTGCCGCGACTCGTGCCCCTACTTCGGATTCTGCGGCGGCGGACAGGCGTCCAACCGGCTGTTCGAGCTCGGCAGGTTCGACGCCACGGTCACCGAGCACTGCCGCAACACGAAGATCCACCTACTCGAGGGAGTGTTGGACCATGCCCGAGCAGCATGACGCCGTGACCGAACGGGTCCGCGCCGCCGCGACCGGGCTGGCCCCGATGGTGGCGCGCGCCGAGGCGGTGTGGCGAGAGCGCGCTGGCTCCGAGGCGGTCGTCCGGGCGCCCGACTGGGAGCAGGTCTTCCCGTCCCAGTTCTATGAGTTCACGAACCGGCGCTGACGACGGAGACACGCGCGAGCACGCGGCGCTGCCGCGTGCTCGTACGTGACCGGGTGTCAGCGGGACCGCGACGGCCAGTTGTCGGCGTTGTCGGCGTCGTCCTCGTCGTCGGCGTCGTCGGGGTACTCGTCGTACTCCTCGAAGTCCTCGTCGGACTTGCCGCTGCCGGCGAGCTCCCGCTGCAAGGCGGCGAGGTCGGTGTTCGGGGAGTGATACTTCAACTCCCGGGCCACCTTAGTCTGCTTGGCCTTAGCACGGCCGCGCCCCATGGCTCGACCCCCTCGCACAGAATTCGGGGCAGCCCGAAGGCGGGCCCCGATGACGTCAGGCATCTCTCGTGGCTCTTACGGTACATGGGGAAGTCCAGGATCGGCACCTCGGGTTGGCTGCGTCGTCAGCCCCCGTCGATCATGGACTTTCTCGTCGATCAAGGACTTGTTGTCGCGAATCGGAGGGTCGAATACGACAACAAGTCCATGATCGACGAGGCGAAAGGGGGGTCGACGAGGCGGTCAGACGCGGATCGCGCGCAGCCGCCCGACCTCGGCCATGCGGCGCTCGGCGAGCCGGTCGGCGGCGACCGCCGGCGGGACGCCCTCGGCGTCGGCCAGCGCCAGGATCTGCTTGGTCGTGTTATAGATCTTCGTCGCGCGTAGCTTGGCGCGCTCGAAGTTGAAGCCCTCGATCTCGTCCGCGACCTGGATCACCCCGCCGGCGTTGACCACGTAGTCCGGTGCGTACAGCACACCACGCTCGGCCAGCATCTTCTCGATGCCGGGGTGCGCCAGCTGGTTGTTCGCCGCGCCGGCCACCACCTTCGCCCGCAGGACCGGCACGGTCTCGTCGTTGAGCGCACCGCCGAGCGCGCAGGGAGCGTACACGTCGATATCGGAGGTGATCAGCGCCGTGGCGTCCGCGACGAGCTCCACCTCGGGGTGGTTGGTGCGCGCCCACTCGAGCGCCCGTTCCGACACGTCGGTGGCCACGACGGCGGCGCCGTCGTCGAGCAGGTGGCCGGTGAGGTACTTTCCGACCTTGCCCAACCCGGCGATGCCGACGCGCTTGCCGGCCAGCGAAGCCGATCCCCAGACGTGTTCGGCCGCGGCGCGCATGCCCTGGAACACACCCCATGCGGTCAAAATGGAGGAGTCGCCGGCACCGCCGTGCTCGACGCTGCGGCCGGTCACGAACCGGGTCTCCCGCGCGACGATGTCCATGTCCTGCACGTAGGTGCCTACGTCGCAGGCGGTGTAGTAGCGGCCCCCGAGGGACTGAACGAACCGGCCGTATGCACGCAGCAAAGGCTCGGTCTTGATCTGATCCGGGTCGCCCCAGATCACGGCCTTGCCGCCGCCGAGGTCGAGACCGGCAAGTGCGTTCTTGTACGCCATCCCGCGCGACAGATCGAGCACGTCGTGCAGGGCGTCCTCCTCGCTGGCGTACGGATAGAACCGGGTGCCGCCGAGCGCAGGCCCGAGCGCAGTCGAGTAGATGCCGATGATCGCCTTGAGACCGGTCTGCTTGTCCTGGCAGAAGACGACCTGCTCGTGACCGGTCGGATCCTGACTGTCGGTGGCGAATACGCCCATGGCTGCTCCAAGGTGGATGGTGTCGGCGAGCCCTTGTGGGGCACGCGCGGTTCCACGCCGGCGGGGTGGTGTCGGCTCGGCGGCGGTGGTGCGCCCCGTCGCCTAGCTCCGAGCGTAGTGCCGCCGCACCGCGGGCGCGGGCCCGCGCGATGCGGGCGTGGCGTGGGTAACCCGCGCCGTTGCTGGCCGAGCGGACGGAACGCGCTGTTTCGTGGGAGGATCGCGCCGTGCCGACGATGTTCGCTGCATACCTGCGGGTCTACGAGCCGTTGACCGCCTTCGACCGGGAACGCCAGGTCTTCTGGCGGCGCTACGTCCGTGAGGGTCGGGCTGTGGCTCCGGTCGAAGGACCCGGCCGGCAGCGCACCGCGGTGCTCGAGGCTCTGGGTGCCGGCTGGACTCGGCTGCCGGACCTGCCGGACGAGGCGTACGTGCTCGAGGCGGACGACACCGTGCTGGTCTGCCCGTGGAATCTTCGGGTCCGCGTCGCCGAGGCGGCGTTGAGTGCCCGCGACGGGGTGCCGTCGGTGCTCGCCGACGCGTTCGTGCCGCCGGTGCTGGCCGGGCTCGCCCGCGCGATCGTCGAGGACTGGCGAAGCGGCGCGCGGGTGTTGGAACAGGGCGTACCTCGAGTACACGAGCAGATCGCCACCTGGGGGGTCCCGCTGCGGTGGTTTGTCTTCATCGACCTGGACGAGCGTGAGCTCGTCCTGCGGCCGGAGCGTCGAGTGCTGCGCTACCGTACCGAGATCTCTAAGGCGCGGCGCCGCGCGCACCGCGCGGTGGCCGTGCTCCGCAAGTCCGTCGGGGACGTGCCGATCACCGAGGCGGTCGAGGAGGGTGCCCGTTGGCTGGAGGAGTTCCATCCGCGTTCGGTCGTTGAGCTCGACTACGGCGGGCTGGTCGACCTGGTGCCCGACGAGACGCTCGAAGAGGACGACTCGCCGGGCCTCGCCGCGGCGGGCCTCGCGGCGCTTTCGCGGGGCGACGCGGATGCGGCGACGGAAGCTTACGAAAAGCTCGTGGCGCGCTGGCGGGCGATCCAGTTGTTGGAACGCTGTAATTAGCGCCAATCGCCCAAACAGGCGGCAATCTCGAGCATCAATGTGAACGAATCTCGTAATTGGCCCCTAACTTAGCGTGATCAACAGTCCGAATAAGGCGGTTTCTGCCATAGAAAATGGTTAAAAATCGGTCATTCATCATCCGTCCATCCAGGGACGTTCGCCCGTTCGGCCCATGTCGGACATCGGGGACTAGCCGGACCATGGGGAGGCGTCGGCCGGCGGGACCCCGGCCGTCGTCTGTAGGTACCTGTGGAGGAGTGACCGATGGCATCGCGTACGCACGAACCAGAGCCGCTATTGACGCCGGCCGAGGTTGCGTCGATGTTCCGTGTCGACCCAAAGACCGTGACCCGGTGGGCGAAGGCGGGCAAGCTCAGTGCAATTCGCACCCTGGGCGGCCACCGTCGCTACCGCGAGTCCGAGGTTCGCGCCCTGCTGCAGGGGCAGATTCCCCAGCAGCGCCAGGGCGACTGACGAATCGGTCGTCGACCGGACCAAACCGTCGGACAGAGGTGAGGGTCGTGCGGGCAACCGCGCGGCCCTCACCTCTGAACGCGTACGGTCGGCGCCATGGACGAGCCCACGAGCGGTGACGCGTTCGGCGAGCTGATGCGGGATGCTCTCGCCGAGGAGACCGGCGTCGGTCCGCGCCCCACGATCGGTGGCCGGATACCGCGGCCCACCGTGGAGATCGTGGAGCGCGACGATGGGTTCATCAACGGCGCGCCGGCCGCGCGGTACCTGGCCAAACCGGCCGACTGGTTCTCCTTCGACCACCGGGCCGTCGAGCGGGTCACCGGCCACGTGCTCGACATCGGCACCGGCGCCGGACGGGCGGCCCTCACCCTGCAGGACCGCGGCCTCGCCGTCACAGGGCTCGACGTCTCGCCGGGAGCGGTCGACGTGGCCCACCGCCGGGGCGTGCGCGACCTGGTCCTGGCCAGCGTCGATGAGCACGCCCACGCCGGCCGTCGCTACGACTCGTTCCTGCTGCTGGGCAACAACCTCGGTTTGCTCGAGGGGCGTGAGCGCGCCCCGGTGTTCCTCGCCGCGCTCGCGGCCATGGCCCGCCCTGGCGCGCGCGTCGTCGCCCAGGGCACCAATCCGTACGCCACCACCGACCCGGTGCACACCGGCTACCACAAACGCAACCGGCGGCTCGGCCGGATGGGCGGCCAGCTCCGCCTACGGGTGCGCTACCGCGACCTGGCGACCGACTGGTTCGACTACCTCCTCTGTACGCCGGACGAGCTCGCCGGACTCGTGGTCGGCACGCCGTGGCGGCTCGCCGACGTCGACGAGGCGGACGCACCGCAGTACGTGGCGGTGCTGCGCCTCTCCTCGTCGCGCTAGCTGCCGCGCATCGGGTGCGAAGCGGTCAGTGCTTGAGCGCGACGTCCCCCTCCAGCAGCTTGTCGATCACGTGGACGGTCTCGTCGAAGCCGAGCAGCACGATGCCGTCCGGTGCGAATCCCTTGACCTGCTTGGGCAGCGCCGACAGGTCCAGCTGCTCGTCGGCGCTGGCGACCCCGGGGTAGGTGAAAACGTGGATGTCGCTGGCGTTCAACCCCGCCGCCTGCAGGGTCTGCGCGAGCATGTCCCGAAGGCCGTTGCCCCACGCGTCGTTCCGGTTAACGATCAACACCTTGGCGCTGCCGTCGCGAAGCACGATGTCGGCGAGGGCCTTGGCCTGCAAGTGGTCCGGCGGCGCGGTGCGGAAGAACAGGCCATGGTCGGGCAGCGTCATCAGCTCATCGGCGGTGGCGGACGGCGAGATCATGACTTTCTCCGCGCCGATCACCGTCGGCATGACCGCCTTGGTCACGCCGGAAGCGCTCGCGCCGATGATGACGTCTACGTCCTGCGAGATCAGCTTGGTGGCGCTCTGCTTGGCCTTGGTGCCGGACGTGCCGTCGTCGCCTTCGATCCACTTGACCGGCTCGCCGAGCACACCGCCGGCGGCGTTGACCTCACGGACGGCGAGCCGAGCGCCGGCAATCAGCGGCGGGTACATGCTCTCCAGCGCACCGGTCTGCGGCAGGAGGCTGCCGAGCACCAGCGGGGCGTCCTTGGGCTTCTCGGAACCCGGCGGCGGCATTGGCTGCTGCGCCTTCGTCGTATCGTTCTCATCGCCCGCGCCCACGAACTCGGTCTTACCGTCGTCGATGCGGTTGTCCTCGCTGAAGTGCATGGTCGCGTACGAGGCGGTCGACGGCTCTCCCTTGTCACTGAACCCGCCTCGGCGCAGCGAAACGCCGCGGTACTGGATGTCGCCACCGGACCGGATCTTGCCGAGGCACTGCGAGACCGTGTCGCAGGCCTCGCCACTGTAGGTTACGCCGGGCAGGTACTTCGCCAGCGTACGCGGGTCAGCGCTTTTGGCCGTCTCCGCCGCGAGGGCGGCGAGGACCACCGCGTCGTACGTCTCGCCGGCGTAGCTGTAGTTGTCCAGGTTCGGGTACACGGACTTCAGTCGGTTCCTGAAGTCGTCGCTGAGCGGCGTCATCGGCGTAGTGCCCTTCATGCCCGCCAGTGCTCCCGGGTGATCCTTCAACGCGGCACCGAGCGGGTTGCCCATATTGCCGTCCGAGCCGTACAGACGTACCTGGTGGGGATCGGACGCGCCGGCGGAGTCGTTGGTGCTGCAGGCGCCGGTCATGAGCAGGAGCGCCGCGCCGGCCGCCAGGCCGACCCTCCGTGACACGTGCATGGGGTGTCCTCCCTCCCCGATGGTCCGCTGGGCACATTAGCGCGCCCGGTTTCGGGTGTGTGACTCCGGTCGCGCGCCCCACGCATAGCAGTCGGTAATGTCCGAGTCGTGGATGCTGCGAGCGAGACCGTCGCCGAACTTTTCGGCGGGCTGGGTGCACTGGCCGAGCGGATGGGTGTGGTGTTGACCGAGGCATCGGCCGAGCGCGTCGTTGGGACGATGCCGGTCGAAGGGAACACGCAGCCGTATGGCCTGCTGCACGGGGGCGCGTCCTGCGTGCTCGCCGAGACTCTCGGCTCGATCGGGGCAGCGCTGCACGGTGCGACCGTGTCCCGCCCGCTCTCGCTCGGCGTCGACATCAACGCCACCCACCACAAGGCGGTCCGGTCCGGTGTGGTGACCGGGGTAGCCACGCCGGTGAGCCGTGGTGGGTCGGTGGCCACGTACGAGATAGTGATCACCGACGAGTCTGGCGGCCGGGTGTGCACGGCTCGCCTGACCTGCCTGCTGCGGTCGGCCTGACGAGCTTCATCGTTCGCCAGGCCTCGGTTGACCCCGGGGCATACGCTCCGGACGTGGCCGCACTACCCGCCGGGGCGCGTGACGACGCCGCCCGGATCCTGGACATGGCCCTGGCGGGCGACAGCGACGCCGTGGTCGGAACCTTCGACGAGGTGGTCGACCGGGCCGGAGTCGTCGGGGCGTACAACGTGGCGTGGTGCCTGGCCGCGACGATGGTCGGCGACGACGTGCCGCGCGGGAGCTGGGCGCTGGACTTCCCCGGCATCGACGAGGCGACCTACGACGCGCGCTGGGTGGCCCGCTTCGTCAGCGCGTACGCCAACAGCGACGCCCAGACCGGCGTGGCCCTCTTCGACGCCGCGCTCGCCGATGGGCAACTGCCGGAGTGCCTGCTCATGCTCGCCGGTTCTGCGGTGGCGACGCTCCGCCGCCGAGCGACCTGAATCCCCGGTCCTCCGCTCACGCGACGAGACAGAACGGGTGCCCTGCGGGGTCGGCGAACACGCGCGAGTGGTCCGGGTTCGGCTGGTGATCGAACCTGGTCCCGCCCAGTGCCAGCACCGCCCGCTCGGCAGAGTCGAGGTCATCGACGCGGATGTGCAGGTGGAACTGCATCGATGAGGCCGGGTCGGGCCAGGTGGGCGGGCGATAGCCGGGCGAGCGTTGGAACGACAGGTGGAAGGTTGCGTCCACGCTCTCGCCGAGCGAGGACCAGTCCTGCTCGGTGAATACGACGGGCCAGCCGGTCAGCTGGCTATAGAAATCCGCCAGCGCCGTCGGGTCGGGACACTCGAGTGCGACCCCGCTCAGCCGTCCGATCCCCGCCATGCGTCTCCCCTTTTTGCCAGTAGCCGCACCGCTAGTCCGCTTCGCCCCCGGTTGGAGCGGGTAGTAAACGACGCAGCCAGTGAACCGGTCCCTGGTTCCGATCGGCGTCCTCATCGTCGAGGCCCTCAGCCTCGCAGAAACGGAGCGGCAACATGAACACCGACCTCAGCGGCGCGGTATGGCACAAGAGCAGCCGGAGCGACATGAGCGGACCCAACTGCGTCGAGGTCGCCACCGTGGGTGATGTGGTCGCCGTTCGGGATAGCAAGGACCCGGCCGGGTCGGTCCTGAGGTTCACTCGGCACGAATGGCGGGCATTCCTGGACGGTGCGCGTCGGGGCGACTTCGATCGCGATTGACTGTCGCTCCGGTGACGGCGAATGGAGCTCGGAGTCGATAGCGTCCCCCGACACGTGGCCTTCTTTGAAGGCGAAGCTGGTTCCGGCCGGGCCCCCCGTTCCGGCCGGAACCGACTCCCAGCGACTGTCCACGCGGGATCGGTTGGGCGCGCGCGAACGGTCAGCGTTCAGTGCGCGCCGGGCTTCTCGTGGGCCGTGTGCTCCGGGTACCCCTGAACCGGCCGGAGCTGTACGTTGACCCGTGGACTGTCGGCCGCGCCCGACGCAAAGGGGAGTGACGAATGCGAAGACTCATGCTGGCGGCGGTTGTGGCGGTCGTGGCGACGCTCGGACTTGCGGCGCCGGCGAGCGCGATCACCTATGGCGTGCCAGACGGGAACGGCCATCCTGAGGTCGGCGCGTTGCTCGCGCCGGAGGCGTACTCGGACGGCACCTGGGAGACCTGTTCCGGGACGCTGATTTCGCCGACGGTCTTTCTCACGGCCGCGCACTGCGACCGGGGCGTCAGCCGCGTCGCGGTCACGTTCGACTCCGCCTACGATCCCGCGACCGGGACGACCCACTGGGGCACCTGGCACGCCAACCCGAACTACAACCAGGCACAGAGCGACCCGCAGGACGTTGCGGTTGTCGTCTTCGACAAGGCGGTCAAGGGAATCACACCGGCGCGGCTGCCGCGCGCGGGTTCGCTGAGCGGTCTCAGCGTCGGGACGCGCTTCACCGCCGTGGGCTACGGGGCGCAGTCGGTGACCATCGAGAAGGGCCCGACCTTCCACTACGCCGACGTCCGCTACGTCGCCACGGGCGCGCTGGAGGCGCTGAATCCTAGCTGGCTGCGTCTTTCGATGAACCCTGCGCGGGGCGACGGCGGCACCTGCTATGGAGACTCGGGTGGGCCGAACTTCCTCGGAGCCGGATCCGGCGAGACCAATATCGTGGCCGGCACGACGATCACGGGAGACTTCATGTGCCGGGCGACCAACGTCGACTACCGGATGGACACACTGTCCGCGCGGGCGTTCCTCGGGCAGTACGTCACGCTCCCGTAGCCGCCCACGCGAACACCGGTCGTTGGACGGCTACCGTCACCGGTCGCGGTAGCCGTCTCGGCAACCGTCCAATGGGAGGCCGTTCGCGACTGGAGATCACCTCCTCC
>DASXRC010000001.1:0-38701 GCA_036506795.1 Micromonosporaceae bacterium | reverse complement strand
CCGCCAGACCCGGTGCAGCTCCTCCCCGTGCGCGGTCACCGCCTCGATGCCCAGCCGGGTGCAGCCCAGACCGTACGCGGCGAGCCGCTCGTGCAGCCGTTCGGCGAGTGACCGGGCGGCGAACGCCGCGGTGTCGACGCGCTCGAGAGGGTCGTCGAAGTCGTGGCACACGTCCAGATCGGGTGGCGGCTGGCGGACCGCGAGCGGGCGGTGGTCCTGCCCGGCGGAGAGCCGATGGGCCAGCGCGGCGTCGAACCCGAACCGGGACAGCACGTCCCCGGCCGGCAGCGCCGCGAAGTCGCCGAGGGTGTGGATGCCCAGCCGCCGCAGCAGATCTGTCAACTGTGGACGCTCGAGTGCCGCGACATCGACGCCGGCCAGGAACCGCGGGGTGCCACCCGGCGGCACCAGGCGCCCATCCCGGGCGGCCAGCCCCGCGGCGAAGACCCCATTGGCGATGCCGACCTGGCTCTCCACCCCGCATGCCTGCGCGACCTGTTCGATGATCCGCTCGGCGGCCCGCTCCTCGCCGCCGAAGTACCGCGATGGTCCCCGAGCGGCCAGCGCGCAGGCGCCCGGGCGGACCACCTCCACGCCCGCGGCCACCTCCTCGACGGCGGCGACCACCGGCTCGAAGGCCCGCGCGTCGCGCCCGACGTCGTGGTCGACCACGGTCAGCCAGGGGCAGCGGCTCTGCGCCTCCCGCTTGCGCAGCCCTCGGCGCACCCCCTCGGCGCGGGCCGCCGGCGAACAGGCGATCACCCGGTTGGCGTGCAGCACGGCGACCGGCTCATGCGCCGAGACGCCCTCGACGATCTCGGCCGCTATGACCGGCCAGTCGGGGCACCAGACGAACATGGTGCGGACCGCGGCGCCCATCTAAACCGCCTCGCCCACGAGCTCGTCCAGCGGCTCCGCCGCGGCGGCGTCGGCCTCCCCGGTGACGAGCGTGAGGGCCGGGCGCGCGGCGGCCGTGGCCGCGGCGAACCCGCCGGACGCCGCCGGCAGCCACACCTGGGCCCGCTTGGGCCGGACCGCGGCGCCTCGACCGCGGGCCAGGATGGTCAACCGCCGGCCGCGCAGCCGCCCGCGACCCGACCCGAGCCCGTGCCACACTTCGCGCTCGGCCTCGAGGGTGACGTCCGCGCCCTCCCAAGGGCCGTAGGCGATGAGGACGCCGCCGCGCTGCCGGGCGCGCGCGACCAGCCGGCCGGCGAGCGGAGCGGCGACCGGGCCGGGGACGCCCAGGACCACCACGTCCATCCCGTCGATGAGCGCCGCGACCACCGTGGGCCACTCCGGCCCCGGGTTGGGGACCAGGGCCAGCCGGTCCAGGGCGATGCCGACCTCCACCGCCGCGACCGCCCCGAGGCTGGGCACTCCCACCACGGCGCACCACGAACCGGTTCGGGACGCCTCGGCGAGCAGGGCCAGCACGAGCGAGGTGGCCCCGATCGGCCCGCTGGGCCGGCCGGTGGAGACCGCCACCGTCGCACCGCGGCGCAGCCCCCGACCGGGCAGCAGGTTACGCAGCTCGGGCAGCACCGGCAGCGTCCGATGTACGCCGCCCGCACCTTCCGGACCCGGGCCATCGGCGTACTCGCTGGCGCTGCGGACCAGTCCTGCCAGAGCGGCGGACCGGACCAATTCCAGGCCCGCCATGGTGTTACCTCGTTCCCCCTCGGTGCCGGTGCTCGGTGACGCGCGCGCCGCTCAGGCGGCAAGCCCGTCGAGAGTCGGCTGGTGCGCCAAGCCCAGCGTCAGCTCCACCACCGCCACGAACTGCTCCGCCGCTCGGAGTAGGTCGTCCGCCTCGCGGGCGCTCACCACCCGCGGGATGCCGGCCTCCGCCGCCGCGCGCTTGGCGGCGCCGGTCGCGAAGAAGCTCGCCCACTCCCCCAGCTCGGGGGCCACCAGCATGAGCAGCGCCCAGACGCTCGTCACCCGGTTACGCCGGCCCGGTGCCGGCCGGGCGCGAGCGGCCAGCATGGCCGCGGCGGCGCGCAGCGCCGCGAGGTGGGCGGCCGCGTACCGGAGGCCGTCCGGCCGGGTCTGCTCCGCCTCGTCCAATCCGCGCCGGGCCAGCTTGAGCAACTCGGCGGGGCTGCGGTGCGGCAGCACGTGAGCTGGAACCATCGGAGCCTGGACCGTATTGGTCGACATGAGCCTCTCCTGTCGCGCTTTCGACGCCTCCCGACACCCCCGTGGCTGGGCCGCTGCCCGCCGCCCGGGGGTCGGGGGCGGCGGGCAGCGGTCCGCCTGTGGGATCCGGACCCGCGAATGCCCGGAACCCGCCGCGGTCCGCGAAACCGCCTGGGAGTCACCCGAGCCCGCTCCGCGGCGCGGGTCGGACTTCTCCCACCCGGAACCTTGAACTTTCGAACAAGGTGCCGAATCATTCGAACAACCGTTCGAACTACTAAGGAGAGTACACCCCGCCTCCGACAAAACCGCAAGCCCGCGCGAGGCCCGTGTCGAACCCGCTCGAGGCACGCGTCCGGACCAGCCCGAAACCGACCGCTAACCTCGGCCAATGAGCACGAGCGCCGCCCGCCGTCCCGCCCTCGGCGTACTCATGGTGCTCGGTTCCGGACTGCTGTTCGCGGTCAACGGCACCGTCTCCAAACTCGTGCTCCAGGCCGGCATCTCCGCGCCACAACTCACCCTGATCCGCGCCGCCGGCGCGTTCACCGGCCTGCTGGTGCTCAGCCTCGTTTTGCGGCCCGGCGCGCGGCGCCTGACCATCACCCGTCGCGAGCTGCCGCTGATCGCGGGCATCGGGCTTACCGGCTTCTTTCTCGTACCGATGCTGTACTTCGTCGCGATCTCCCGGCTGCCGGTCGGGATCGCGCTGCTGTTCGAGTACACCGCGCCACTGCTCGTGGCACTGTGGGCGCGGTTCGGCCAGCGGCGGCGGATCCGACCGCGCCTGTGGGGCGGCCTGGTGCTCAGTCTCGCCGGGCTCGCCTGCGTCGCCGAGGTCTGGGGCGACGTGCGGCTGAACGGCCTCGGCGTGCTGGCCGGTTTCGGTGCGGCGGCCCTGCTCGCGGTCTACTACCTGCTCGGCGCGCGCGGTGTGCAGCGCCGTGACACCCTCTCGCTCACCACCTGGGCGTTCGGCGCGTCCGCGGTGGCCGGGCTGCTCACCCGGGTGCTCTCCGGCGGGCCCGGCTGGGAGCCGCTAACGGGCCGCGCGAGCGGTGGGATCCCGGTCGCGCTGCTCTGCGCGTATGTGGTGGTGCTCGGCTCGATCGTGCCGTACCTCCTCGTCGCCGGTGGCCTGCGGCACCTGCCGGCCACCAGCGTGGGCATCATCGGCATGGTCGAGCCGGTGATCGCCTCGGCGGTCGCCTGGATCGCGCTCGGGGAGGCGCTCGACCTCGCGCAGCTCGTCGGCGGTGCGCTGGTGCTGTCCGGGGTCGCGCTCGCCGAGACCGCGCGGATCGCCACCGGCGGTGAACGGGCGATGACCGCGCCCGACGCCGTGCTCGTCACCGGGGCGGGCGAACCGGCCCGATGATCGGATTGACGGCGAAGATAGCTCGCCAGAAGGGCCGAATCCCGAGCAAGATAGGGACCATGCAGCTTCACCCCAACGTGCAAGCGGTGCAGGACGCCTTGGACAGCGCCGGCGCCCGCGACGCCTCCGGCCAGCCGTCGGTCGTCCGGATGCTGCCGACCGCGGTACACACCGCGGTGGCGGCGGCAGCCGCACTGGGCGTCGAGGTGGGGCAAATCGCGAACTCCCTGATCTTCAACGCCGACGGCGAACCGTTGCTGGTGCTCACGTCCGGTGCGCACCGCGTCGACACGGGCAAGGTCGCCGCGAAGCTCGGCGCCGGCACGCTGCGCCGCGCCACCGCGGACTTCGTCCGCGACCACACCGGCCAGGCGATCGGCGGGGTGGCGCCGCTGGGCCACCGCAAGGCCGTACGCACGCTCGTCGACGAGACGCTCGAGCAGTACGACGAGGTGTGGGCGGCCGGCGGCATACCGCAGGCGGTCTTCCCGACGACGTACGCCGAGCTCGTCCGAGTAACGGCCGGCACGCCGGCCGACGTGGCGTGACGGCGGCCGGTATCCCGTAGCGTGGGCCGCGATGAGACTCGTGCCCTGGACCCCCACTGACCTGGCTCGCCGGCTGGACGACGTCGTCGCCGTGTACGGCGAGGCGATGGGCTACCGCCCCGAGCTGCTCGACGCGCGGCGCGGCTACATCGCGACCCACGTCCGCCGTCCGGGCTTCCGCGCGGTCGCCACGCTCTCCACCGAAGGTCAGCTCGTCGGCTTCGGGTACGGCTACACCTCGGCACCCGGACAGTGGTGGCACGACCAGGTCCGGGCCGCGCTGGATGACGCCAGCCGCAAGACCTGGCTCACCGATTGCTTCGAGGTGGTCGAGCTGCACGTGCGGCCGCCGGCGCAGGGTCACGGGCTCGGCTCCCGCCAGCTGCGCGCGCTGCTGACCATGGCCGCCGGCGCCACCACGCTGCTGTCCACGCCGGAGGCGGACGAGACTACGTCGCGGGCGTGGCGGCTCTACCGCCGGTTCGGCTTCGTCGATGTGCTGCGGGACTTCCGGTTCCCCGGCGACGAGCGCGCCTTCGCGGTGCTGGGGCACGAGCTGCCACTCACGCCACCGGCCGCGCAGCAAGGGGCAACCCCGGCCCCGCACCGGGCAGCGCCTGGGCCGCACCGGGCAGCGCCGAACCGACACCAGCCCGGTGCCGACCCCGCCTAGCTCCGGAGGGCGTCGCGCGCGGAGCCGAGCAGCTGGCCGAATCCCAGCAGCGCCACGAACCCCCAGATGGCTCCCACGGCGGTCACCGTGCCGGCCGCGAGGTCGGCACCCACCCACCCGGCCGCACCGGCGAGCAGCAGGCCACCCGCCGCGATGGCGACCCGGACCGGGTACTCGCCGGCGGTCACCCGGCCCAGGCCACGCATGCCGGCGCCGATCGCACGGCTGCGCAGGTACTCGTGCAGCCAGCCCAACGCCCCGACCGAGACCACGAGCGCGGCGGGCGCGCCGAGCAGCCAGAACGCGGCCAGCCACGCAGCCTCACCCAGGCGGTCGGCGAGCGAGTCGTACAGGTGCCCCAGCCGGGTGGTGCGGCCCGTCACGATCGCTAGCGCTCCGTCGACGGAGTCCGCGAGCCCCGCGAGCACCACCAGGCCGGCGGCCAGGAACGGGCCGACCCCCCCGTGCCGCACGGCGAGGGGCACCAGCACGGACAGCACGAGTCCGACGAACGTCACGGCCGTCGGCCGCAACCGCAGCCGGGAAAGCACGACCCCCAGCCGGTACGCCAGGCGCAGCCAGCGGCACATCCAGGGTGAGGCCTGGCGGGGGTCGTACCCGCCATGCAGTCCCGCCCAGGCCCGGGCGTACCCGTCCCAGCTCAGCCGCGCGGCGCCCACCGGCCCTCGGCGGTGGTGCGGTCACACATGGGCCTGGACCGCGAGGTTCTGCCAGACCTCGCGGGTAGCCGTGGAGCGGTTGAGCGTGATGAAGTGGATGCCCGGCGCGCCCTCGGCCAGCAGCCGTTCGCACAGCCGGCTCGCCTGCTCGATGCCGAGCCGGCGTACCGCGTCCGGGTCGTCGGCGACGCGGTCGAACTGTGCCGCCAACCCCGGCGGGAACGGCGCTCCGGACAGCTGCTCGGAGCGCTGGATCGTGGCCATCTTTGTGACCGGCATGATGCCGGGCACGATCGGCGTGTCACAGCCCGCAGCGGTCACCCGGTCCCGCAGCCGCAGGTAGTCGTCGGCCTCGAAGAACATCTGGGTGATCGCGAACTCCGCGCCCGCCCGGCACTTCTGCACGAAGTAGCGGGTGTCGGTGGCGATGTCCGGCGACCGCGGGTGTTTGAACGGGAACGCGGCCACCCCCACGCAGAAGTCACCCAAACTGCGCAGCAGCCGGACCAGGTCCTCGGCGTACCCGACGCCCTGCGGGTGCCGGACCCACTCGCCGGTCGGGTTGCCGGGCGGGTCGCCTCGGATGGCCAGCATGTTGCGGATGCCGGCCGCGGCCAACCGGCCGATCACGTTGCGCAGCTCGGCGACGGAGTGGTTAACCGCGGTCAGGTGGGCCATGGGCAGCAGGGTCGTCTCCGTGGCGATGCGCTCGGTCACCGCGACCGTGGTGTCCCGCGTGCTGCCGCCCGCTCCGTACGTGATCGACACGAACGTGGGCTGCAGCGGCTCCAGTTCACGGATCGCCTGCCAGAGCTGGCGCTCTCCCTCGTCCGTCTTGGGCGGGAAGAACTCGAACGAGAACGTCGGCTCGACGCCACGGATGAGACTCCCGATGGACGGTTGTCCACCGGGGAGCACGGACGGGAGACCGAGTGCCACGCTGCGACTCTATCGGCCGTCGCCAAGAAGCACGCGATCATCTCAGCTGATGGGGGCCCGCGCGGGTCCCGCCCGGGCGGACGGCACGCGGCGACGAGGCCGCGCTCGGCCAGCCGCCGGGCCGGGCAGGGCCACGGCTCGCCGCAAGTCCGGCAGGTGGGTGTGGTCCCGTCTCGCCGCAGGTCGTGGTCTCGGTGCATCCGCGCTGCGATCCGCCAGAGGATCGGCTGGGGCACCCAGTCCGGCGGGTCGTCGGGCGGATGTTCCAGGTCGAACGGCAGATCGGTCATTCCAGCCTCCGGCGACGGACGGATGCCGTTGGCGACGGCACCTCGCGGGCCGGGGCGACGGCGACCGGGGAGCTGGCCTGTCCGCCGCCCCGGCTCTCCTCCGCGGCGACCGCTCGGGTCTCGATCGCGCGGGGAGCCGCGACGGTGACAGCAAAACGTCGTACCGGCGCGGTAGGCAGGAGCCAGCACGGGGGGCCAATCGCGGGGCCACCATCGGGGGGCCAGGGATCGGACGTCGGCGGGGGCCACGGCGAGCGTCCGATCCCTGGCTGGCGGCCCACGCCGGGGCCGCGATGGGCGGGCGATGGGCGGCCAGCGGCGGGACCGCGGGGGCCAGCGGCTGCAGGCGTACGTAGGGGGACCCGGCGCGACGGGGGTCGGGAAGGGGTGTCGACACGGCCGAACCGGGGGTCGCCGAACACGCCCGAGCCTTCCGGAGGATGCCCGTGAATCACGACCCGAGTTCGGTGCCGCCCGAGCCGATCGGCGCGCTGCTCTGCCGGCTGCGGCTGGCCCGTGGCTACACCCAGTTGCGCCTGGCCGAGCTGCTCTGCGCCGCCTCGGGTGTGCCGACGGTGAGCAGGCACGAGGTCTCCCGTTGGGAGCGGGAGGAGCGGGTCCCCGGTAGCTTCTGGCTTGGCTGGCTCGCCGCGGTCCTCGACGTGCCGCTGGACGAGCTCGAGATCGCGGTGGCCGCCACCGCGCGCGAGTGGGCGCCGGTGCCGGCCAAGCGTCCATCGGGGTCTGGACTGCTCCCGCTGGCACACGCCTGGCTGGTTCAGCCGCCCGGGACCCGACCGCCCGCCACGCTGACCAATCCCGGCCGCGCCTGGGATCGCAGGCTCGGCCCTCGACCGCCGACCGCCCGGCGCCCGGCGACCAGCGCGTATGCGACCAGGCCCGTCGACCCGGTCACGTTCCTCGCCGACCTGCGCCGGACGGACGACCGGGTCGGCGGGCTCGATCTCGCGGGCAGCGTCGAGGCCGCCCTGCGTACCGCTGCCGCCTCACCGCCTACGCGGCCCAGCGCCCATCGGCGGTGGCTCGCCCTGCTCGGCGAGCTGGGCCAGCTCGCCGGCTGGGTGGCCGCGGACGCGGGCGACCCGGCCGGAGCGACCGCCGCGTACCGGATCGGGTTGCGCGCCGCGGCGGCCATCGGCGATCGGCCGCTCGCCGGGCACATCCTCGGGTGCGCAAGCCACGCGGCCCTGTTCGCGGGCGATCCGCAGGAGGCGCTGCTGCTGGCCCGAACGGGATTTGAGGGTGCCCGACGGTCCGCGTCGGCGGGCGGCCGGGCGCTGCTCCTGCACCGCATCGCGCTCGCGGCGGCTCGGTGCGGCGAGCGGCGAGCAGCGTCCACCGCGCTGTCCGCGGCGGATCGGGCCGCCGAGCGCCGCGAGCCGGCCCGGGAACCCGCGTGGCTGTACTGGCTCGACGACGCCCAATTGGCCGCGATGACCGGCCGCTGCCTGGTGGCGCTCGGGCGGCCGGCGCGCGGGGTGCCGCCGCTCGCCGCGACGGCGCACCCCGACCGGTCCGCGATCGCACCGCGGGACGCTGCGCTGTATGCCGGCTGGCTAGTCCGGGCGTACCTCGACCTCGGGGAGATCGAACAGGCCTGCGCCGTTGCCGAGGGCCTGCTGCTGGACGCTGTGCGACTCGGCTCGGCCCGCGTGGCGGCCCAGGTGACCGCGCTGCGCCATCGGCTAGCGGGGCACCGGGACGTGCCCGCCGCAGCGCGGTACGCGCGGTTGGCCGCCGAGGCGGCTCCATACCTGCCGCGGTCGGCGGCGTCTGGGCGGCCCGCCAGGCGCGCGCCCGCCCGGGCAGCTAGCGTCGGAGCGTGACCAAAGGTGCGGAGCCGGCACCGGCCGGCACCGACCGTGCCGACCTGCGGAACCGGGTCGAGAAGGCGTTAGCGTCCTTCCTCGCCGACCAGCGCGGCCGGCTGGTGGCGATCGACGAGGCGCTGCGACCAGTCACCGACGCGATCGATGGGTTCGTGCTCGGCGGCGGCAAGCGGCTGCGACCGGCGTTCGCGTACTGGGGCTACCGCGGCGCCGGGGGCGGCGACCGCGACGAGATGGTCACGGCGGCCGCGGCGCTCGAGTTGCTTCAGGCCAGCGCCCTGATCCACGACGACGTGATGGACGGCTCGGATACCCGCCGAGGGGAACCGTCCATCCACCGCCGGTTCGCCGCGTTGCACGCGGCCGCGGGCTGGCCCGGCCGGGCCCGGGCCGGTGCCGCCGGCTTCGGCGACGCCGCCGCCATCCTGCTGGGCGACCTCTGCCTCGTCTGGTCCGGCGAGATGCTGCACCGCAGCGGGCTGGACGCGGCCGCGCTCGCCCGGGCCCGCCCGGTCTTCGACGCGATGCGCACCGAGGTGACGGTCGGGCAGTACCTGGACGTGCTCACTCAGGCGGCGGCCGACACGTCGGTCGCCCGGGCGAGCAAGGTCGCGCGCTACAAGTCCGCGAAGTACACAGTGGAGCGTCCGCTGCTGCTCGGCGCGGCCATCGCGGACGCGCCGGCCGTCGTGTGCGAGGCGTACTCCGCGTGCGGGCTCCCGCTGGGCGAGGCGTTCCAGCTCCGCGATGACGTGCTGGGCGTCTTCGGTGACCCCGAGCAGACCGGCAAGCCAGCCGGCGACGACCTGCGCGAGGGCAAGCGGACGTACCTGGTGGCCGCGGCGTTCGAGGCCGCCACGGAGGCGCAGCGCGCCGTCCTCGGCCGACAGCTCGGCGACCCGTCCCTCGACGCCCGCGGCGTGACCAGGCTGCGCGAGATCATTGTCGGCAGCGGAGCGCTGGCCCGCACCGAGCAGCGCATCGCCGAGCTGACCGCCGCCGCCCTGCGCGCGCTGCGCGGCGTCGAGCTCGACCCCGAAGCCACTCAGGTGCTCGTTGAGCTCGCCACCGCCGCCACCGAGAGGGACGGCTGATTCGGCTCCGGTCAGGTGGCGGGAATCGCGGCCGACCCGTCCGGGGTGTGGGTGGGACCGGGCCCGCGGAGCAGCACAAAGAGCGGATCAGCGCCGCTCTCGCGCCGCGCGGCGGTCGCATCGACCATCACCTGGTACGCCAGCCGCCACGCCTTCGCGTCGGCGCGGGCGAGCACGCCGTACCGCTCCCAGAGCAGCATGTGCCCGGCACCGGGCAGCCACGACAGGTCGCCGAGGCAGTGCGCAAGCGCGTCCCAGTCGTGCCCGAACCACCCGGGGAACGACAGGGCCTGAGCGCAGCGGTCGAACAGCGACCGGGCGTCGGTGACCGCCCGCCCGTCGAGCGCGTGCAGGCCCCAGCCAACGGCCGCCAGCTCGCGTCGAACGGCGCTTGGGTGTGCCCGCGAGAGCCAGCGGTACACGCCCGGCGGACGACCGCCGGAAAGGATCGTCGTAAGCCGACCGGTCACGCGGCTCACCCCCAACACCCCACCGGGACCCGCCGGAACCACGGCGGTGACCAGCGGCGGCCTCCGACCGTGCAGCGGTCGCGCCCACCCCAACTGGGCTGCCCCTCGCCTTCACGCCCCGGGATGCGGCCCCCCGGCCCTCGGGACGCGTGTCTGAGCAGTGTCCAGCCCGAGCGCCGGCCTGGCAAGCGGCCGAGTGGACCCGCCTGCCGCTACGCTCGGCGGTCTCCGGCCGGCGGCGTCCGCTGCACGCCGAGGCGACCGAGCCACACCCACGCGGACAGCGTGAGCAGCACCAACGCGAAGCCGAACAGCAGGTCCTCGACCGGCGCATGGAACAGCCGCCACCCGATGATCGCGTCGGCTCGATAGCGCACGACGCCCCGACCGGTGAGTACGCCGTTGGCGACCAGCTGGAAGCCGAGGATGATCGGGTAGGTCGCCCAGAACGCGGCCCGTGACACCAGCCGGGTGCGCAGCACCAGGATGTCCACGCCCAGCGCCAGGGCCAGCCCTAGCAGCGCGGTCAGCGTATACGTCATTCGTCCCCCGCCGGCCTTTGCAGCGGCCGCGAGTGCCGGCGCAGCGGCCGCGAGTGCCGGTCCCGGCCCAGCACGGAGCAGACCGCCTCGAACCCGAGCACCGCGCACAGCGGAACGACCAGGAAGAAGAGCAGCTCCTCCACCGGGAGTCCGCCGGGCAGCCACACGCCGACCGTCTGCCCCGCGTCGAAGCTCCAGAGCCCGGCCGCTACGGCGGCCAGGTCCCACCCGACAAAGAGCGCGCCGACCGGCAGCACGGTCAGCGCGAGGCGCCGCCAGCGGCGCAGCACGTTGACGCGCAGGACCGGCTCGAGCCACGCCGCACCCACCAGGCAGCCGGCGAGCACGGCGAGGTAGGTCAGGTGGCGCATGGGAAGTCAGAACCCGACGGCCTGTGCCCGCCGCTTCACCTCGGTGGCCCCGGTGCCGCCCAGCGCGAGAGCCGGCGTTCTTCCCGGGAGGGAGTCATCGCTCTGGTAGAGCCACCGCATGGCCTCTTCATCGTTGTACCCAGCGTCGTGCAGCAACGTCAGGACGCCGGGGAGGTGCTTGAGCACCGTGCGGTTGGCCACCAGCTCGACGGGCACTTGCAGGACACCGTCCCGGCGTACCGCGAGCAGTGCGCGGTCGCGCAGCATCTGGTGCACCTTGTTGATCGGCAGACCGAGCCGCTCGGCGACGTCCGGCAGGGCCAGCCAATCCTCGGAGTCGGTCACCCGTTCACCCTGCCACGCGGCCGACCGCGCACACCACCGGAAACCCCACCCCTCCTACCCCTAACTCCCGCGCTTGCCTGGGCGCAGACCAGCGGCACCGAGCGTGCTCGCTGCGCGCGGCCGCGGCGCCCCTCGGGAGCCGTCGAAAGGACACCCGACGGTGAGTATCTGGCGCGCCGTTCCCGGCGAGGCAGTCGGCTCCTGGCGTTCGCTGCTGTACGACCTGATGCGGCCGGCGCCTAGCCCCGACGACGCCGATCCGATCTTCCCCGAGCACCGCGCCAGCGCCCACCATCGGGCGCACTGGCGCGCCGTCGCCGCGGGCGGGATCGGGACGCTGGTGCTCAGCGGCGCCGTCGGCACGTACGCCGCGGTCGTCGGTGGGCTGGCGGCACCGGGCCACGAGCGGTCGGGCACGCCACCGGACCGGCCGCCGGCCGTCGTGAACGACAACACACCGACGTCGGACCCGACCGCCGCCACGCCGAGCCCTACCCCGTCCGCCTCCTGGACCGGCCGGCCGCCGCGGCCCACGACGACGGCGGGCTCGAGCACGGCCAGCGCCACCCCGACGCGGACCTGCTCGTGCACCCGGTCGCCGGTGCCGAGGCCCTCGTCCACGCCTCCGGCGTCGGCATCCCCGACCCCCTCCCGGACGGGCTCGTCGCCGACGCCGTCGCCGGACCCGACGCCCAGCGACCCGACTCCGACGCCGTCCAACTCGCTCGGAACGATCGCCCAATGATCACCACTGTCCGCAGTGTCGCTGGTCACTCCCGGTGCCGGCGACCAGGCCACATTTCCGTCCCGCTGGCACTGTGAGACCCTGGGCTGCCGTTGACCGATGGACACATAGACTGCCTGCCGATGGATACACAGGTCGCCGACACGCTGCTGGGCTCGTTGATCGACGGGCGCTACCGCATTCGCGGTCGCGTGGCCCGCGGCGGCATGGCGACCGTCTACGCGGCGACGGATGAGCGGCTCGAGCGCACCGTCGCCTTGAAGATCATTCACCCGTCGGAGGCGCACGACCCCCAGTTCCTCGAGCGCTTCACCTACGAGGCGAAGACGATCGCCCGGCTCACCCACCCCAACGTGGTGGCGGTCTACGACCAGGGCACGCACGGCGGGCTGCCGTATCTGGTTATGGAGTACGTGCGCGGGCGTACGCTGCGCGAGATCCTCACCGAGCGCCGACGGCTGAACCCGGCCGAGGCGCTGGCCATACTGGAGCAGACCCTCGCCGCGGTCGCCGCCGCACACCGCGCCGGCCTCGTCCACCGCGACGTCAAGCCGGAGAACGTGCTGGTCGCGGAGGCACCGAGCGGCGGGACCGGCAACCTGATCGACAGCGTCGTCAAGGTCGCGGACTTCGGCCTGGCCCGCGCGGTCGAGGCCAGCGCCGAGGACGCGGCCGGCGGTCAACTCCTGGCGACCGTGGCGTACGTGGCGCCGGAGCTGGTCCGCGAGGGCCACGCGGACGCGCGTACCGATGTCTACTCGGCCGGCATCGTGCTGTTCGAGATGCTCACCGGGCGGGTGCCGTACGACGGCGAGAGGCCCCTCGAGGTCGCCTGGCAGCACGTGGACCGGGACGTGCCACTGCCGTCGAAGTTCATCCCCGGCCTGCCGGCGGTGCTGGACGATCTGGTCGCCCGCGCCACCCGGCGGGACCCAGGCGCGCGCCCGACGGATGCCGGCGCGCTGCTCGCCGAGGTACAGCAGGCCCGCGACGACCTCGGTGCGGCGAACGCCGCCACCGCGGTCATGCGCCCGGTGGCCGGGCCGACCGTCGTGGTACCCCCGGTCCAGCCCGCCGAGCGGCCGGCCTGGGCGCGGCTGCCGCAGGACCGGTCGCGCTCCGAGTACCGGTCGGGCGGCCGGCGCACCGGGGCGGCGACGCTGCCCGGCTGGGGCGACCGGCTGGGCCGGGCCTGCCGGCGCGCGCTGACCGGGCGCGGACGCATCGTCGCGCTTGTCGCGATCCTGCTCGTCGTGGCGCTGGTGGCCGTCGGCGGCTGGTGGTTCGGAGTCGGCCGGTACACGGTGGCGCCGAGCCTGGTCAGCATGCCTCGCACCGAGGCCGAGGCGCGGGCGGGCGAGGCGGGCCTGCGGATCGCGTACGGCGCCGGCCGGTACAACGAGACGATCGCCAAGAACGTCGTGCTGACACAGACCCCGCCCGCGAAGGGGCGCATCCTCAAGGGCGGCACGATCACGCTCGTGCTCTCGCTCGGACCGGAGCGGTACCCGGTGCCGGACGTCGTTGGCAAGGAGTACGACGTGGCGCTCGTCGCGCTGGAGAAGGCGAAGGTGGATATTCAGCGGGGACCGGACGCCTTCTCCGACGACGTCCCGGCCGGCAACGTGCTCGCGGTCAACCCGAAGGAGGGCACGGTCGTCAAGCCCGGCACCAGGGTGACCGTCACGGTGAGCAAGGGCCGGGCTCCGGTCACCGTGCCGAATGTGCGCGACAAGAACATCACCGAGGCGCGCCAGATCCTCTCGCAGCTCGGCCTCCACGCGGTCGAGGAGTACACGGACAGCGACAAGCCGCAGGGCACGGTGATCGACCAGAACCCGAAGGACGGGGCCGGGGTCGACAACGGCGCGGAGATCAAGCTGACGGTCAGCAACGGACCGCCGATGGTGCCGGTCCCCGACGTCACGAGCGCACAGAACATGCCGTGCCGCCAGGCCGAACAGGTGCTCCACGACGCGGGTCTGGCCCCGCAGCTGCAGGGCAACCCGGACGCGGTCGCGCGTCAGCAGAACCCGCCGCCGAACGCGCCGGTCCCGCCGGGCTCCGCGGTCATCGTGTTGTGTCTCTGAGCCCGTCCGCGCGTCCGGTCGGCGCGCACGCGCCCACCGCTGGCGGACTGGCCCGGACGTTGTCCTATGTGGACTCGACGCGAGCCGCGGCGGTGCAGGTCTTTGTCAGCAACCCACGCGGCTGGGCGCTGTCGCCCGGCGACCCGGTCCGGGACGAGGCGTTCCGGGCCGGATGCGCCGATCGCCGGGTGCCCGTGTACGTCCATGCCTCGCTGCTGGTGAACCTCGGCTCCCCGACGCCGGCGACGGTCGAGCGCTCGGTCGAGGCGATGTCGTACGCGGTGCGCCGCGGAGCCGCACTCGGCGCGGAGGGCGTGGTCTTCCACGCCGGCAGTGCGGTCGACACCGCGCACACGGAGGCAGCGATGCGACAGGTTCGCGAGGCGCTGCTCCGCCTGCTGGACCTCGCCGCTCGGGCGGGTGGCCCGCGCCTGCTGGTGGAGCCCAGCGCGGGCGGCGGACGGTCGCTGGCCGCGCGGGTCGATCAACTCGGGCCGTACCTCGACGCGGTCGACCGGCACCCTTTGCTCGGCGTCTGCTTCGACACCTGCCACGCCTGGGCCGCGGGGCACGACCTGGCCACCCCCGGTGGGATGGCCACCACACTGGACGGCGTGGTCGCGGCGGCGGGCCCGGATCGGCTGTGGCTGGTGCACGCGAACGATTCCCGCGACGCCTGCGGCTCCGCCCGCGACCGGCACGAGAACGTCGGCGCCGGCACGATCGGGCGGGCCGCCTTCGCCGAGCTCATGGCCCACCCGGCCACCGCCGGCGTCCCGGTCATCGTCGAGACACCCAGCAAGGGGTACGCCGGCCACGCCGCCGACATCGCCACCCTGCGCGCGATCGCCTGAGCCCGCCGATCATGGACCTGTGGCCGTGGTTCGATCTCTGACGCACGACAACAAGTCCATGATCGCGGCAAAAGGCCATGATCGCGGGGAGGGGCGAGGGGGTCCGGAGGCGGGGTACGGCGGTGAGGCCGGTCACTGCGGCCACCCGGCTTGCAGCAGCCGGACCTATTAGGGCACCCTTACTGAGGCAAACCTAAGCACAGTGAGGATCTCCGTGTACGTCTGCATCTGCGCCCGTGTTCGGGAGTCCGAGGTCCGCGACGCGATCCGGTGCGGTGCCCGTACGGAGGAGTCGGTCGGCGACGCGTGCGGTGCCGGCACCGGCTGCGGCACGTGCCTCGACCGCATCGGTGACCTCATCGATGAGGAGTCCTCGGCGGGTACGCTCGTCGCAATCGCCGCCTGACGCCTGGAACCCCCCACTATTCTCGGCGCCATGCAGGGTAACGCGCGCGTGGTCGAGTTCCTCAACGAGCAGCTCACCGCCGAGCTGACCGCGATCAACCAGTACTTCCTGCACGCCAAGATGCAAGAGAACCTGGGCTACACCAAGCTGGCCGCGCATACCAGGCACGAGTCGATCGACGAGATGCGCCACGCCGAGGTGCTCACCGAGCGCATCCTGTTCCTCGAGGGCCTGCCCAACTACCAGAAGCTCTTCGCGCTGCGCATCGGCGAGACCGTCCGCGAGATGTTCGAGTGCGATATGAAGATCGAGCTCGAGGCGGTCGAACGGCTGCGCCGCGGCATCGAGTACATGCGCTCCGTGGGCGACGTGACGTCCGCCAACATCTTCGAGGACATCCTGGCCGACGAAGAGCACCACATCGACTATCTCGAGACGCAGCTCGGGCTAATCGAGAAGCTCGGCGAGCCGCTCTACCTGCAGAACGTCACAGAACATCCCGAGGCCGGCTGATCCGCCCCGTGCCAGGATGGGCACGTGGCGATCGAGGTGTTCCCCGTCGACGCCGACCGATGGGCCGACCTGACCGACCTGTTCGGACCGAGCGGCGCGTACTCCGGCTGCTGGTGCATGTGGTGGCGCCTCCCCGGCCGGGAGTTCGGTCGGAACGGCAACCCCGGCAACCACGCCGCGCTCGAGGCCGTGGTCCGACGCGGCGAACCGGTGGGCCTGTTGGCGTACGCCGGCGGCGGCGCACCGGTCGGCTGGGCCGCGGTCGCGCCGCGCCCGGCGTACCCCCGGATCCTGCGGTCGCCGGCGCTCAAGCCGGCGGATCCCGCCGAGCCCGGGGTGTGGTCCGTGCCCTGCTTCTTCATCGCCCGGCCACACCGGCGCACCGGCGTGGCGGGTGCGCTGCTCGACGCGGCCGTCGGGTACGCCCGCGGCGAGGGTGCCGCCGTCCTCGAGGGCTACCCGGTCGACACCGCGGCAGGCCGGATGCCCGCCGCCGCCGAGCTGTACACCGGGACGGTGGACCTGTTCACCCGCGCCGGGTTCACCGAGCACGCCCACCCGGCCACCGGCCGCCGGGTCGTGATGCGGCGCGCGGTCGGCTAGCGGCGGGCTATCGCAGGATCGCGCTCAGCTCCTCGATCGCCCGGTCCACGCCGGCGTCGTCGACGTCGAGGTGGGTGACCAGGCGCGCGCTGCGGGGGCCGAGCACCGACACGAGTACGCCCCCCGCGCGCGCCGCCGCCGCGAACGACGGCACGTCCAATGTGGACTTTGTCAGATCCAGGGGAACGATGTTGGTTCGGACGCGTGCGGCGTCCACGATCCCGAACGGCGCCAGCGCCTCGGCGAGCCGACGTGCCCGCGCGTGGTCGTCGGCGAGCCGGTCAACGTGGTGGCGCAGCGCGTATAGGCCGCCGGCGGCGAGGATGCCCGCCTGGCGCATGCCGCCGCCCATCCGCTTGCGGATCCACCGGGCCCGCTCGATCTTGTCGGCCGAGGCGATGACCAGCGACCCGACGGGCGCGCCGAGCCCCTTCGACAGGCTCACCGACAGGGTGTCGAACAGCTCGCCGTACGTCGCCAAGGGCACCGCGTCCGCGACGTGCGCGTGCCAGATCCGGGCGCCGTCGCAGTGCAGCGCCACCCCGGCCTCGCGGGCGATCCGGCGAAAGGCCTGCAGGGTGCCCAATGGGATGACGCCTCCGCCGCCCCGGTTGTGGGTCTGCTCGACCGCGATCGCGCGCGTCGGCACGGCCCAGTACCCGTCCGGCCGGATCATCCCGGCGACCGCGTCGGCGTCGACGTCGGCGCCGACCGCCGGCCAGGTCCGGGTCGATACCCCGCCGTACGCCGCGGCCGCCCCGATCTCGTACGTCACCACGTGCGCGTCGGCGTCGCAGAGTAGCTCGCTCGCGGCCGGCACCAGCAGTTGGATCGCGATCTGGTTCGCCATCGAGCCGCTCGGCGTGAAGATGGCGGCCTCGTGGCCGAACAGCCCGGCGACGTACGCCTCGAGCTCGTTGACGCTCGGGTCCTCGCCGTACACGTCGTCTCCCACCGCCGCCTCGGCCATCGCCCGCCGCATCGCGTCGGTCGGTTTGGTCACGGTGTCGCTGCGCAGATCAACTACCGGCTCGGCCACTCGTCCTCCTCGCGTGTGCGTGTCCCGCCCAGCATGCCGGATCATCGGCCGGCCCGGCCCGCCGGTCGTTGCCGCAGACGCTCGCTGGTTCTGTCGGAACCCGCGCCTACCGTCGCCTTCGTCACGCCTCGGCTACGCCTTCCGGAGGGACCAGTGATTGATTCTCGAACCCAGGCCTGGCTCGATCAGGTCGATGCGAACATCACGGCCATCGTCCGGCGGTACGGGTGGTACATCGAGTATGTCGGCGGCGGCTGCTGCGACCGCCCCGGGTGCGACGGCGGAGCCGACGACGATGGGCCGCCGTTCGCGTACACGGTTGGGCTGTTCGGGCTGCACCACCCGGAGCTATTGATCTTCGGCGTGCCACCGGGCACCGCGGTCGACGTCCTCAACGATCTGGGCGAGCGCGTCCGGTCGGGCACAACGCTGCTGCCCGGCCAGCTCATTGCGTTCGACACGTGGCCACACCGCATCATCCCCGAGGACGTGCCGAACCCTGGCGAGATCGTGTTCACGGCGAACCGGTACTACCGGCGACCAGACGAATACTCCGTGCCCGTCCTACAGCTCAGCTACGACGACACTGCCGGCCGGTTCCCGTGGGACGACGGCTACGCGGCCCCGGATATGCAGCCCCGACCGGGCACGTTCCGCGCCTGACTCGGACCCGACAGCGCGATGTCGGCGGTGTCCGTAATTACCGCTAGCTGGTACGCCGGGCTGGCGGCTGGCTGCGAAGCGCGGCGTTCGCCGCGCCAGCAGGCTTGAATGGGTGACATTCGGCGGAACAGGAGCCACGATGACCACGAACACGTCCACGTCCGAGATGACCCTCGACACGCTGGCTCAGCTGGCCGCTCAGCTTCGGGTCGACTCGATCCGCTCCAGCACCAGTGCCGGATCCGGGCATCCCACGTCCAGCATGTCCGCGGCCGATCTGCTCGCCGTGCTCGTCGCCCGGCACCTGCGTTACGACTGGGACGATCCGCCCTCGCCCGCCAACGACCACCTGATCTTCTCCAAGGGGCACGCCTCCCCGCTGCTGTACGCGGTGTTCAAGGCTGTCGGCGTGGTGTCCGACCACGAGCTGATGACCGGCTACCGCCGGTTCGGGCAGCGCCTACAAGGGCACCCGACCCCCGCCCTGCCGTGGGTGGACGTCGCCACCGGCTCACTGGGTCAGGGACTGCCGGACGCCGTGGGCATCGCGCTGGCCGGCAGGTACCTCGAGCGGCGGCCCTACCGCGTCTGGGTGCTCTGCGGGGACAGCGAGCTGGCCGAGGGATCTGTCTGGGAGGCGCTGGACAAGGCGTCCTACTATCGGCTGGCCAACCTCGTCGCCATCGTCGACGTCAACCGCCTCGGCCAACGCGGGCCGACCGAGCTGGGTTGGGACCTGAACGCCTACGCACGTCGGGCCGAGGCCTTCGGCGCCCGGGCGCTCGTTGTCGACGGCCACGACCTGAGCGCTATCGACCACGCCCTGACGACGGCTGAAGACCCGGTTGGGCAGCCCACCGTCGTCCTGGCCAGAACGGTCAAGGGCCGCGGCTTCGCCGAGGTCGAGGACAGCCCGGACTGGCACGGCAAGCCGTTCCCCGCCGACATGGCCGCCCGGGCGATCGCCGAGCTCGGCGGGGTCCGCGATCTGGTGCTGCGCGGCCCGCGCCCCACGCCGGCTCCCGACCCGGACGCCGCGGCGCCGGCGGCGCCGGCCGAGGCGAAGCGGCCTCAGTACGCAGTCGGTGAAGCGGTGGCCACCCGCAAGGCGTACGGGGACGCCCTCGTCGCGCTCGGCGCCCGCGACCCACGGGTGGTGGCGCTCGACGGTGAGGTGAGCAACTCCACCTACGCCAACGAGTTCGCCCACACCTACCCCGACCGGTACTTCGAAATGTTCATCGCCGAGCAGCAGCTCGTCGCCGCGGCTACGGGCCTAGCCGTCCGCGGGTACCGCCCCTTCGCGTCGACCTTCGCGGCGTTCCTGACCCGGGCGCACGACTTCATCCGGATGGGTGCCATCTCCGGCGTCGACGTGCGGCTGGTCGGCTCCCACGCCGGTGTGGAGATCGGTGCGGACGGCCCGTCCCAGATGGGGCTGGAAGACCTCGCCTTGTTCCGCGCCGTGAACGGGGCGACGGTGCTCTACCCCAGCGACGCCACGAGCACCGTCGCGCTCGTCGACGCGATGGCCACCACACCGGGAATCAGCTACCTGCGCACCACCCGCGGCGCGTACCCCGTCGTCTACCCCGACGGGGAAGCCTTCCCCATCGGCGGTTCGAAGCTGGTCCGGTCCGGCGACCACGACGACGTGACCCTCATCGGCGCCGGCGTCACCCTGCACGCCTGCCTCGCCGCCGCCGACATCCTGCTCCGGCAAGGCCTCCACGCCCGGGTCATCGACTGTTACTCCGTCAAGCCCATCGACACCGCCGCTCTCACCGCCGCGGCCGCCGCCACGGCCGGGCGGATCGTCGTCGCCGAAGACCACCACCCAGAAGGCGGCCTCGGCGCAGCAGTCAGCGACGCGCTGCTCGCCGCCGGAGCGTCGAACCTGCGCATCGCCCGCCTCGCCGTACGCGACATGCCGGGCTCCGGCTCCGGCGCGGAACTGCTCGCGTGGGCCGGCATCGACGCCGACCACATCGCGGCAGCGGCTCGCCAGCTCGTCAGCGCCCGCTGAACGGAGCGCCGGCGCACGGGCGGGCTCTAGCCGCGGATCATCTCCGCCACGAGGAAGGCCAGCTCCAGCGACTGTTGGGTGTTCAGCCGGGGGTCGCACGCGGTCTCGTAGCGGTCGGGCAGGTTGTGGTCCTCGATCGCCTGCGCACCGCCGAGGCACTCGGTGACGTCCTCGCCGGTCAGCTCCACGTGCAGGCCGCCGGGGTGGCTCGCCAGCTCCCGGTGCACCTCGAAGTAGCCGAGCACCTCGTCGACGATCCGATCGAAGTGCCGCGTCTTATAGCCGTTGGACGACTCGATCGTGTTGCCGTGCATCGGGTCGCACTGCCAGACCACCTTGTGGCCGGCCGCCCGGACCTTCTCGATGATCGGGGGCAGCGTGTCGCGCACCTTCTGGTTGCCCATCCGGCTGACCAGCGTGAGCCGGCCCGGCAGGTTATCCGCGTTGAGCCTCTCGCACAGCTCGATGGCCTGCTCGGGGGTGGCGGTCGGGCCGAGCTTGACGCCGATCGGATTCGCCAGCCGGGAGACGAAGTCGATGTGCGCGCCGTCGATCTGACGGGTCCGATCACCGACCCACAGGAAGTGGCCGGACAGCCCGTACGCGCTGCCGTTTACCACCCGGGTCAGCGCCCGGTCGTACTCCAGGGCCAGCGCCTCATGCGAGCAGTAGAGGGTGACCGTGCGCAGGGCCTCGTCGTCGGTCATGCCGCAGGCGCGGATGAACGCGAGCGCGCGATCGATCTCGCGGGCGATCGCCTCGTACCGCTCCCCCGCTGGCGACGTGCGCACGAACCCCTTGTTCCAGTCGTGTACCGCGTGGAGATCGGCCAGGCCGCCACCCAGGTAGGCCCGAAGCATGTTCATCGCGCTGGACGCGTTGGCGTACGCCCGGATCATCCGCTGCGGGTCGGCGACCCGCGCCTGCGGTGTCGGCTCCAGCGAGTTGATCATATCGCCCCGGTACGCGGGCAGGCCGAGCGCGTCGGTCCGGGCGGACCGCGGCTTGGTGT
Source organism: Micromonosporaceae bacterium (assembly GCA_036506795.1). GTDB lineage: Bacteria > Actinomycetota > Actinomycetes > Mycobacteriales > Micromonosporaceae > DASXRC01. Next base: position 17,428 of record DASXRC010000001.1, on the reverse strand, counting down.
ACTGGCCGGCGACGCGCGCCACCTTGACCACCGGGAGGCTGGCACCGTAGGTCAGCACGACCGCCATCTGCAGCAGCGTGCGCGCGTTGGCGAGCAGGTGGCCCTCGGTGTTGTCGGCGAACGTCTCGGCGCAGTCCCCGCCCTGCAGCAGGAACGCCTTGCCCTCGCACACCAGCGCGAGCCGTTCACGCAGCTCGGTCACCTCATACGGAGCCACAATCGACGGCACGGTATTGAGCACCGCGCACACCTCGTCGACCACGCTCTGATCGGGCCAAGGTGGTGTCTGCGCCCGCGGCAGGCTGCGCCATCGGTCCAGGCCCAGGGCCTCGACCTCGGCGTAGTCACCCGGTCGCCCTATCTCGAGACCGGGGTTGCGGAACTGGTGCCACTCATGGCGCATGGACGAAGCCTACGGCCGGCGTGCCGGACAGGGGGCGCGGGGCCGCGCGCGCCGGGCCACCCCGAGGCCGTCCCGTCGCGCGCGCCCGGCCGCCCCGGCCGGCCCGTTTCTGCCGTGGTCCGGACCGCGACCCGGATCGATAATGCCGGCATGGACCCGGTGGAGTGGCTGCTCGCCTGTCCCGAACCCGCGGTGGCCGCGCTCACGCGGCGGGACCTGCTCGACGAGCACAAACCGACCCCAGTGGATGGACGGTGGGTGGGGGCCCTGCTGGCCGGTCCGGGGGCGGAGTCACATCCCTACCGCAAGTGGACCGGTGCCCATTGGCGTCTGGTGTCGCTCGCCGAGCTCGGTGTCCCGGCCGGCGAGCCGCGGGCCGAGGCCGCCGCCGAGCGAGTGCTGAGCTGGCTCACCGGGGCCGCGCACCGCCGCGCGATCACGACCGTCGACGGCCTCGTACGCCGGTGCGCCTCCCAGGAGGGCAATGCGCTGGCCGCCTGCTGTCGGCTGGGGCTGGCCGGCGACCCGCGGGTTCGGCTGCTCGCCGAGTCGCTCATCGAGTGGCAGTGGCCCGATGGCGGCTGGAATTGCGACCGTCGTGCGACCGGCCGGCGCTCGTCCTTCCACGAGTCGCTGGCGCCGATGTGGGGACTGCACGAGTACGCCGCGGCCGCCGCGTCGACCGACCCGGCCGGTGCTGCTGCCGCGGCCGACGCCGCCCGTCGCGTGGCGGAGCTGCTCCTCGACCACGGCGTGTTCCGATCGCTGTGCACCGGCGACGTCATCAACAAGGGGTGGCTCGTGCTGCGTTACCCGCCGTACTGGCACTATGAGGTGCTCCAGGCGCTGCTCGTGTTGTCCCGCATGGGCCTGGCGGGCGATCCGCACGCGGCCGAGGCGGTCGACCACATCGAGAACCGGCGGCGGGCCGACGGCCGGTGGCAGCCCGGCGGCTACTGGTGGCGGGCGGCATCGAGCTCCGGAAGCGGGCCACGGGAGATCGTCGATTGGGGTCGGTCCGGGCCCAACTATATGATCACGCTCAACGCTATGCGCGTGCTGCGCGCCGCCGGCCGCGGCTAGCCTCCCGGCAGCGGGTGGTGGATGCCGCGGGCGTGGTCGGCGACCGCGGCGTTCGTCAGCGTCGCCGCGATCGGCAGAACGTCCAGACACAGCCGCAGCGCGTCGGTCATGAGTCGCAGCGGTACGCGCATCGACAGCGTGCAGTGCGGCACCCAGACGCCGGGCCGGTAGAGTTCCGAGACCTCCACGCCACCGACCGCGAGCCGGTCGCAGACTGCGGCGTGGTGGGCGAGCAGCTCGGCGGTTGGCGCCGGGCCGAGCCAGAGCACCCGTCCGACGAACGTGCCGACGTACTGCAGCTCGATCGTGAGCGGCGGCGCCACCGTCATCCCGTCGAGCGCCTCGGCGACGGCAACAGGGTCGAGCGAGTCGGCCACGGCGAGCGAGAGGTGTGGCCGGTGCCGCCGGTCGGACAGCTGACGCAGGCTCGGGACGCCGGCCTCCTCCAGCGCGTCCCATACCGTCCGGATCCGCCGGGTAGCGGTCACGTCGAAGTAGCACTCCAGGGCAGCGACCACAGCGCCGAGCGTAGGCGTCGCGCGTGGTTCCCTGTGTGCATGCGGGTGCTCGGCGTCGACGCGTGCCGGAGCGGCTGGGTGGCGGTGGAGCTGGCCGACGGGGCGTACGCCGGCGCCCGGTTCGCCGCGACGCTGGCCGAGCTGACCGACGGTGCGCACGCGGTGATCGGCGTGGACATGCCGCTGGGGCTGCTGGCCGGAGGCTGGCGGGAGGCCGACCGGTTGGCCGCCGAACGCGTCGGGCCGAGGCGGAGCAGTATCTTCCGGGTGCCGCCCCGCCCGGTCTGGGACATCGAGGCGTACGCCGAGGCGAACGCGCTCTGCCGGTCGCTCACCGGCGCCGGCCTGAGCCGGCAGGCGTTCGGGTTGCGGCGCAAGCTCTGGGAGGCCAATGAGCTCTGGGACGCCGACGATCGGCTGCACGAGGTGCACCCCGAGGTGTCGTTCCGGGAATTGGCAGGCGCGCCCGTGGCGTACCCGAAGACGACCTGGAACGGCGTGGCGATGCGGGGGACGCTGCTGGCGCGCGGCGGCGTCTGCCTGCCGGACGACCTCGCGGCGGCGGGGCTGGCGGCGCCGGACGACGTGCTCGACGCCGCCGCGGTCGCCTGGAGCGCGCACCGCATCGCGACCGGCGCGGCGCGCAGCCTGCCGGATCCGCCGCAGCGCGACGACGGCGGCCGCGCGGTCGCGATCTGGCGCTGATCGATCGCCCGCCCCGCCCGTCGATCATGGACTCTCCTGCCGATCATGGAGTTGTTGTCGTGGTCTCGCGATCCACTCACGACAACAGGTCCATGATCGACGAGCACGGGCGGCCCACCCGGGGCGAGTGCGGCGCCGTCACAGCCGGCGGGCGATGATGGCCGCGGCCCGGCGGAGGGTGGCGAGGTCGCGGGCGGACAGGCCATCCAGCAACCCGGCCACGACGCGCACCCGGCCGGCCCGGCCCCGCTCGAGCAGGCGGCGGCCGGCGGGCGTGGCCGCGACGAGCACCACCCGCCGGTCGTTGGGGGCGCGCTCGCGCGTGGCCAGCCCGGCCGCCTCGAGCACCGCGACCAGCTTGGTGATGGCGGGCGGGCTGACCTGCTCGAGCTCGGCGAGCTTGCCCACGGACACGGGCCCGGCGAAGACGAGCACGGACAGTAGCGACGCGCGCGGCCCGTCGAGGTCCATGCCGGCATCGGCGGTACGCGCGCGGCGCAGCAGCCGCAGTGCCGCCGAGTGCAGCTGGTTGGCAGTCTCGTGTCGCTCGTCGGCGGGCAGACCGGCCGGCCGGCCCGGGAATCGTTGACCAGAACCTTTCACCATGGTTAACCTTTCACCATAGTTACAGGATAGGAGACGTCATGGCACTTGGACCAGTGGGCCAGATCCACATCAGCGTCGGCGACCTGCCGCGGGCGGTGGCCTTCTACCGCGACGTGCTGGGAATCCCCCTGATGTTTGAGGTGCCGGGTCAACCGATGGTGTTCTTCGCGAGCGGCGATGTCCGGCTCTACCTGGGCGTGCCGGAGTCGCCGGAGTTCACCAGCAAGACAGTGCTCTACTTCTAGGTCGACGACATCGACGCCGAGCACGCGCGGCTGACCGCCGCCGGCGTACCGATGAGGGACACGCCGCATGTCGTGCACCGAGATGGCCCGACGGCGCTGTGGATGTCGTTCTTCACCGACCCGGACGGGCACCACCTCGCGCTCATGCAGGAGCGCAATGCGGGCTGACGGTCAGACGTGGCGGCGCCCGGGGAATCCGCACTCCGCTCGGTGGTACCAGGCGATGTCGGCATCGCCCTCGAGCCAGCACCACAACACGGGCCGGCCGTCGCGCTCGCCGGGGAAGTCGAGCAGCACGGGCGCGAAGCCCTTCACCTGGATGTCCTGCGCGGAGATGTGCTCGAGGATCGCGTAGACCCTCGCCTCCAGCGCCTTCGCCTCGGGCAGCCCGCCGAGCGGGCTGCTCTCGCCCGCCTCGAGGTCGGCGCGGAGCTCTGCGAGGTCGGCACGCAACACGATGAGTTCGTCGATCTCCGGCAGCACCGTGCCGAGCCGTCGCCGCGCCTCGAGGAGTGTGAACACGACCGTCAGTATGCGCTGCCGCTCGGGAAACCGGCCGCCGCCGGCCGCATACGCGGCCGACAGCGGGTCCTCGTCCGGAGGTCCTCCTCCCCCGGCGCCGATCGATGCCTTTACGGTACGGGCACCGCGAGGCCGGTGGGAAGCACTGTGCCTGGTGAGTGAACTGGGTCAGGCGTTCTGGGCGGCCAGCTCGCGGGCCCGGTCGCGGGCCGCCTCGAGCGCCGCGAGCAACGCGGCCCGTACGCCGTGGTTCTCCAGCTCGCGGATCGCCGAGATGGTCGTGCCGGCCGGTGAGGTGACCGCCTCGCGCAGCTTCACGGGGTGCTCGCCGGAGTCGCGCAGCATGATGGCCGAGCCGATCGCGGTCTGCACGATCAGGTCGTGCGCGACCTGGCGGGGCAGCCCGAGCAAGATGCCGGCGTCGGTCATCGCCTCCACGAGCAGGTAGAAGTACGCCGGTCCAGAGCCCGACAGCGCGGTCACCGCGTCCTGCTGGGACTCCGGCACCCGGATCGTGCGTCCCAGCGGCTGGAACATCTCCTCGGCGAGCGCGAGGTGCTCCGCGGTGGCGTGCGGTCCGGCGGAGATCGCCGTCATGGCCTCGTCGACCAGCGCGGGCGTGTTCGTCATCACCCGCACGATCGGGATGCCGTCCGGGAGCCGCCGAGTGAAGAACGACGTGGGCAGGCCGGCGCACAGCGTGATGACCAGCTTGCCGGCGGGCACCTTCGGGCCGATATCGTCGAGCAGCCCCGCCGCGTCCTGCGGCTTGACCGCGATCGCGAGGACGTCGGCATCGGCGACCGCGGCAAGGTTGTCGACCACCCGGACGCCGTACCGGACCCTCAGCTCCTCGGCCCGCTCCGCCCGCCGTGCGGTGGCGAGCAGCCGCGACAGCGGCCAGCCGGCGCGCAGCAACCCGGACAGCATGAGCTCCCCGATCTTGCCGGTGCCGATCACGGCGACCGTGTGCGCTCCCGGGCCCATCCCATCCCCCGTCAGCTGCCGAAGAAGACCTCGGCCTCGGTGTACCGCTCCAGCGGCACAGTCTTCAGCTGCCGGAGCGCATCGACCAGCGGCACCCGCGTGATGTCGGTGCCGCGCAGCGCGACCATGACGCCGAAGTCGCCATCGTGGACCGCGTCGATAGCGTGCAGGCCGAACCGGGTCGCGAGCACCCGGTCGAACGCGGTCGGCGTACCGCCGCGCTGGATGTGCCCGAGCACGACAGTCCTGGCCTCCTTGCCGGTCCTGCTCTCCAGCTCGCCGGCCAACCACTGGCCGATACCGCCGAGCCGGACGTGGCCGAACGCGTCGAGCTCCCCGCTCTGCAGCACCATCTGGCCCTCCAGCGGCGTCGCTCCCTCGGCCACCACGACGATGGGCGAGTACTGCGTCTGGAAGCGCTTCTCGACGTACGCCGCGACCTGCTCGATGTCGAAGTTGCGCTCGGGCAGCAGGATCACGTTCGCGCCACCGGCGATACCGGCGTGCAGCGCGATCCAGCCGGCGTGCCTCCCCATCACCTCGACGACCAGCGTGCGGTGGTGGCTCTCGGCCGTGGTGTGCAGCCGATCGATGGCCTCCATGGCGATGTTCACCGCGGTATCGAAGCCGAACGTGTAGTCGGTCGCGCCGAGGTCGTTGTCGATAGTCTTCGGCACGCCGACGACATTCACGCCCAGCTCGTTCAGCCTCGATGCGACGCCCAACGTGTCCTCGCCGCCGATGGCGACCAGCGCGTCGATGCCGAGGCCGGAGAGGTTTGCCTGGATCTTCTCGATGCCGCCGTCGATCTTGAACGGGTTCGTGCGGGAGGTGCCGAGGATGGTGCCGCCGCGGGGCAGGATGCCACGCACCTCGGCGATGCCGAGGAGGCGGCTCTGGCCATCGAGAGGGCCGCGCCAGCCATCGCGGAAGCCGATGAACTCGTACCCGTAGGTCGTGATGCCCTTGCGCACCACTGCCCGGATCACCGCGTTCAGGCCTGGGCAGTCACCGCCGCCGGTGAGCACGCCGATTCGCATGATCTCCTTGTCCTCCATCTCGATGCGGCTCTGCTTGGCGCGCCCGGGGGCGGGGTCGAGGCGACCGTCGGCGTCGTTGCCAGCCCGGGACTGGGCCGCAAGTGCGCACTGTAGTCCCCCAACCTGGGAGCGGACCACCGCGACGCGGCATCGCCGTCATGAACACCGTCAGGTGCCGGTCATCGCCCTCCAGCGGGCCAGGTTGTGCCGGGCGTCGACCAGCGCGTCGTGCCGGTCCGCCTCGGAACCGGGCAGGGGCGGGCGCCCCCGGTCGTCCCACAGCTGGCGCAGCTCCTTCGTGAACCGCGGTATCTCCCGGGGCAGCGCCGGCATCGGCCCCCACAGCTGCGCGAGCACGACGTGGTCGTACGCGGCGTACCAGGCCCACAGCTCGATCTGTTCGCCGGGCCGGTCCCGGATCGGCTCGACGAGGAACGCGTACAGCTCGTCCCGGATGCGCGTACGCGAGCGCCACGCCGCGTCCCCCGGCGAGGGCAGCTTGTCCAGCACATTCCGTCGCACCCACGGCACGGCACGCGAGTCGTCAAACTCGGTGGAGACCGCGTAGAACTCGCGGCCGTGCTCGTCGACCACGCCGATGGAGACCAGATCGACGATGCGCCCATCCTCGATGAACTCACAGTCGTAGAAGTAGCGGTAGACCATCACCACCATCCTTGCCTACGGTGCCCGCATGACGTTCTCGATCGTGGCCCGGTCGGCCGACGGCACGTCGCACGGAGTCGCGGTGGCGAGCAAGTTCCTGGCCGTGGGGGCCGCGGTACCCGCTGGCGAGGCCACGGTCGGGGCGCTGGCCACGCAGTCCTATGCCAACCTCGCGTACCGGCCACAGGGGCTGGCCCTGCTGCGTACCGGCGTCTCCGCGGCCGATGCGGTCGCGGGTCTGGTCGCCGCGGACGGCGGCCGCGCCCAGCGACAACTCGGCGTCGTGGGACCGAGCGGCGACGGCGCGACCTATACCGGCGAGGCCTGCCACGGCTGGGCCGGCGGCACGGCCGGCGACGGGTACGCCATCCAGGGCAACATCCTCACCGGCCCCGACGTCGTCGCCGCGATGGAGGCGGCGTGGCTGGGCTCCGAGACCGGCGGCCCGCTCGCGCGCCGCCTGCTGGTCGCCTTGCGTGCCGGCGATGAGGCCGGCGGCGATCGGCGGGGCCGGCAGAGCGCCGCGCTCCTCGTGGTGGCGCGGGGGCAGGGGTACGGCGGAACGAGCGACGTCGTCGTCGACCTCCGCGTCGATGATCATCCGAACCCGGTTCGGGAGCTCGGCCGGCTGCTGGACATCCACACCCTCCTGTTCGGCAAGCCGGACCCCGCCACGCTGCTCGACCTGACCGGTCCGCTCGCCGACGAGGTGCGGGCCCGGCTGGCGACGGCCGGGCACCCTTCCCGGGGCACCGACGGCGCGGCTCTGGACGCCGCCCTGGCCGACTGGGCGGGCGTGGAGAACCTCGAGGAGCGGATCGTCGCGGGCCGGATCGACCCGCTCGTGCTCGCCCACCTGCGCGGTCAGCCGGTGATCGGGGAGAGCTGAGCCGGCCTCACGTGCTGGGGAGCCGGCCGCCGCCCGCCCGGTGGCGGGCAGCGGCCGGCTCCGGCATCCCCGTGTCGATCCCGCTCCGCCCCCTTCGGCCGGGGGATCTGCCCGAAAGACTGCCCGACCGCAGGTGACCGCACTGTCACCGAACCGATTCGGGGGGTGTACAGCAGGCGACACGCGCGTCATGATCTGCGATGAACAGATCTGGCACGTGCCGCTCGCGGCGAGATCGGGCGGTACGTGCCACTGATGTTCGGTTCATAGTGGTCCTCACCGGGGAGGGTTGGACCGTGGAGGGTCGCCTGCCGGATCCCAATGACGCGCTCAGTGGGGTCGACCTGTTCGCGGGCCTCGAACCCGAGGCGCGGCAACGGGTGATCGCCGCGGCGGTGCCCCGCACCTACCGCAAGGGCCAGCTGTTGTTCGTCGAGAATGACCCTGGCGAGTCGTTGATCGTGCTGCGCCGCGGCGCGGTGGCGGTGTTCCGCACCGCGCCCACCGGGGAGCGCGCGGTGCTGGCCGTGCTCCGCCCACCCGACGTGCTCGGTGAGGTGTCGCTGCTCGACGGGTCGGCACGGTCGTTGTCCGCGGAAGCGATCGAGGACACGACGGCGCTGGCGCTATCCCGCGCCGCATTCATCGACCTTGTTCACTCCAACCAGCGCATCCTGGACGCCGTGATGCGTTCGCTCGGTTCCCTCGTCCGTAGGTTGACCGAGCAGAACGCCGACTATGTGTTCCTTGACCTGCCGGGTCGGGTGGCCAAGACGCTCGTCCGGCTGGCCGGCGACAGCCAGGCTCCAATGATCACGATCGAGCTGAACCAGAGCCAGCTCGCCGAGATGGCCGGCGGCTCACGGCAGAGCGTCAACCAGGCGATCGGCTCGTTCGCGAGCCGGGGCTGGTTGCGCACCGAGGGCCGACGCATCGTCGTCACCGACATCTCGGCGCTCCGCCGCCGCGCCGGCATGATCGAACGCTGACCGGGGCCGACCGTGCGCCGCGAGGCGGCGGGCGGACGTCGGCCGCCCGCCGCACCGTGGTAGTTCAGGTCGGGTCTGGGGCGCCCGGACCGGGGCCGATGTCGGGGCTGGCGTCCGGGTCCGCCGTCGGATCCGGAGCACCGGGCCCGGGACCGATGTCGGGGCTGTCGCCCGGATCCGCCGTCGGGTCCGGGGAACCAGGGCCGGGACCGATCTGCGTGGTGTCCTTGCCCTCCGGGTCTTTCACCACTCCCTGCTCCTCGAGCTCGGCGAGGGTGACCGCGTCGATGTCGACGACGTCGCCGGCCGCGTGCACCAACCCGAACGGGTCGGTCCACGTGACCGTCAGCCGTACGTACACCGCGCCTCCCCCGCATTGGCAATGATCTACGTCCGCCACTCTTCCGGGAGATCGGCGCGGAGACGGACCGGGCACTGGCAATGGCCGCGGCGGCCGCCGCGCTGCGCGCCACCGGTGACCCGCGACTGGCCGCGGTGGAACTGGAGCTCGTGGAGTTCGCCAAGCGCAACGCCGCCGAGTGCCTACTCGACTGGTGAGGCGCTGACGTCCCGGCCAGTCACGCCGCGATCGCGGGCGCCTTCTCCTCCGCCTGACGGGTGGGCCGACCCTTGGCCAGCTGCGCCTTCACCCTCTGGGCATACACGTCGACGTACTCGCGGCCGGAGAGCTCCATCAGCTCGTACATGATCTCGTCCGTGACCGCGCGCTCGACGAACCGGTCACCCGCCATGCCCGCGTACCGGGAGAAATCGAGCGGCCTTCCGAACCGGATCTTCACGCGCCTGATCCGGGGCAGCACCTTGCCGGGCGGCTGGATCTCGTCGGCGTTGAGCATGACGACGGGGACGACCGGCGCGCCGCCCACCAAGGCGAGCCGCGCCACGCCGGTCTTGCCCCGGTACAGCCGCCCGTCCGGCGAGCGGGTGCCCTCGGGGTAGATGCCCGCCAGATTCCCCTCGCGCAGCACGCGCAGTTGTGTATCGAGCGCCGCCTGGGCGGCGCGCCCGCCGGACCGGTCGACGGGGATGGTCCCGGTGCCGACGAAGAACATCTTGATCAGCCAGCCCTTGAGGCCACGGCCGGTGAAGTACTCCGCCTTCGCGACGAAGGTCACCTTCCGCTTGACCATCAGTGGCATGAAGATCGAATCGGAGAACGACAGGTGGTTGCTGGCGATGATGGCCGGACCGTGGTCGGGCACGTTGTCTCTGCCCTCCACCTGCGGCCGGAAGAGCAGTTTCAGCCACGGGCCGAGGATGATGTACTTGAGCAGCCAGTACAGCAACGGCGTCCTTCCCCGATCCCCGCAGTCTCACGAGCCCCGCGAGTGGTGCTGGCATGAGCGTATCTGAGGTTCCGGGTGGCGAGGGCCAGCGCATGAGCGCAAGAGGTCGGGTGAGGCCGGCGTTGGGGGCGAGAACGTACTCCCCGAAGTCGCGTCGGCCGTGTCACGATTCAGGCGATGCCCGGTGCGGTACGGGCGAGGGAGGTGGACGGTGTCAGCGGGTGGTGCCCGTCGCGGACGGCGCGACAACGGGCTCGACGCGGCCGAGTACGTGGCCGCGGGAGACGTCGATCCGCGGGTCGGCGAACACCTGCTGGACGTGCTCGCGGCCGGGGGCATCGCCGCATACCTGCAGCCCGCCACCGACCTCAACCCGGTCACCCGGACCACGACCATGCCGCCCCGCCCGACCGACCGGCTGTACGTGGACCGGAGGCACCTGAGCACGGCACGCGACTACCTGGCGCGGTTGGCCGCGGACGACGACACGGCCGACGACCCGGCCAAGCCACCCGCGGTCGGACCGGATGCTCCCTGGTGGCCGGATGTCGAGGCCGAGTGGGCGCGCATCGTGGCCTCGTACAACGCCGAGGTCGACGCCACGAGCCAGCAGTGGCCGGCCGCCGAGCACATCGACGCGCTCGACCTTCGTTGGGCCGATCCGACGAACGCACCCGCCGATGGCGCCCCGCCCGGCGATGCGCCGGTCTCACCCGGTGGCCCCTCCGCCCCCCGACACCTCATCGATGGCCGGGGCGTCGCGGAGCCGTCCCTGTTGGACGGCCTCGAGACGTTCGGCGCCGACCTTCCCGACGAAGACGACGACGAGGGGTACACCCCGCCACCGCCGCCCCCGTTGCCCCGGATCTCCAAGTACGCCGTGCTCGGCGTGCTCGGCGTCGTCGGCGGGTTTCTGCTGTTCCTGTTCCCCACCGTGCTGCCGATCGACTCCACCGTGTCGATGCTGTTCGGCTTCACCGCGATTCTCGCCGGCTTCGTCACGCTTATTTGGCGGCTGCGCCCCGGCGGCGACGAGGACGACTACGACCCCGACGACGGCGCCCGGGTGTGATCCACGTCGAACCATTCGCGTAGCCCGGCGTGGCCGCGCTCGGTCACCCGCAGCCCCCGCTCGCCGGCCGCACGCCGCACCAGCCAGCCGAGGTCGAACAGCCGCGTGCACAGCGCGCCACCCAGGGCACCGGCCAGGTGCGGGCGACGCTCGGTGAAGTCGAGGCAGGGACGGGCGAACGCGCGCCGGCTCGCGCGGGCGGCGCCCACCGGCACGCCGAGGTCGCCGAGCAGCCGGGTGCCGGAGTCGGTGAGCAGGTAGCCGTCGCCGCCGGCGACCAGCGCCGACCGGGACACGAGCGTGTCGTGCACCGCGACGCCCACCCGTCCGGCCAGGTGGTCGTAGCAGGTCCGTGCGGTCGTCAAGGCCGCCACCGCGCGCGACTGCCGCAGCGACCGCACCGGGACCGGCCGCCCCAGGAGCGCGAGCGACTCGAGCGCGTGCGCGACATCCGCCGAGGCCAGCCGGTAGTAGCGGTGCCGGCCGGCGGAGACCGCGTCGACGAGCCCGCCAGCGCTCAGCCGGGCCAGATGCTCGCTCCCGGTGGCCGCGGACACGCCGGCGAGCCGGCTCAGCTCGCCGGCCGCGAGTGCCTCGCCCGCCAGCAGCGCCCGTAGCATCGCCGCCCGGGCGGGCTCCCCGATCAGCCGGGCTACCGACGCCAGGTCCACGTCGTGGTCCATGGAGCGAGGGTAGCCGCCCGACGCTTCGGCTCCGGCCGAAGGAATGCGGCCATCCCGGGGGACGACTACCGTTCGGAGCCCTTGTCGAGCCAGTCCAGGATCGCGTCGATCGGCTCCCGCCAGCGCGCGTCGAGCATGAGGTCGTGACCCATGCCCGGGAACAGCAGCGGCGCGCCGCCGTACCGCCGGGCCGCCTTGGCCAGCGCGGTGGCCGACACGATCCGATCGTCGGGACTGCCGACCACGAGCACCGGCGGATCGCCGACCGGGGCCTCCGGTCCGCGGTGCAGGACCAGCTGCCACTGCGCCCGCGGCGCCGCGCCGCCGAGTCGGGACAGGTAGGTCCGGGCCAGGTCGTCAGGCAGCTCGCGGCCGAAAAGCTGCCCGCGGCGCAGCCGAAGCCGGCCTCCGAACAGCGCCGGCACGGTGCCGAACGGGTTGCGGAGCAACGCTCCACCGAGCGTGCCCCAGCCGCCCAGCACCGGCGCGACCAGCACACCGGCGCGGGCCGGGTAGCGGGCCAGGGCGTTCGCGACCACCAGGCCGCCGGCGCCGTGCCCCACGAGCACCGCCCGACGCGGCAGGCTGGTCGCGACCTGAACGACATCGTGGGCGTACGCCCGGAGCGTCGTCCGCGACGCAGACGCGCTCGCGCCGTGCCCGCGCAGGCTCACGGCGTACGCCGAAAAGCCGCGCGACGCGGTGTGCTCCAGCCAGTGCTCCGCGTACGCCCAGGCGCCGTGTCCGAAGCCCGGGACGAACAGCACCGGCGGCTTTCCCTCGTCGAGCTCGGGCGTGGCGGCGAGCACCTCCCGGCGCACCGGGCGAACGGGGCGCGTCCAGTCCCGCGCACGCATGACGCGGACGCGGCTCATCGGGCGGGCTCCAGCTCGTCCAGGGCGTCCTGCAGGGCGCGCAGGTACAGGGTGTGGCTGATCTCGAACCAGTGCCGGGTGGAGTCCTTCACCTTCGCCTTGGTCCACCGCCGGTCCGCCTCGGCCGACACACGCGACCAGAACGCGGCCGCCCGGTCGGGCGCGGCCTCCCGCAGCCGCAGCCACCGCGCGATCGCGACGGTCTGCCAGTGCACCAGCGTGAACATGCCCGAGTCGGGCTGCAGCAGACCCGCGATCGCCAGTGTCGGGTGCCGCCGCGGGAACGCGTGCAGGTAGAGGCGGGGCCGCCCGTCGGCGTCGGCGTCGAGCACCTCGGGGGCCAGGAACTCGAACCGCGGCAGGTACCCGGTGGCGAGCACGACGAGGTCCGGCTCGATGGTCTGACCGTCGGTGAGCTCGACCGAATGGCGGTGGAAGCGGGCGACATCCGGCAGCGGGGTGATGGCGCCGTGCCCGACGTAGTACACGAGCTGGCTGTTGACGATCGCGTGCGTCTCGTACACCTTGTGGTCCGGCTTCGGGAGCCCGAACCTGGTCAGGTCACCGACCGTCATCTTCAGCGTCCGGTGGAAGAGCCACTGCCGCAGCCACAGCGGCACGCGCAGCGCCAGCACGCCGTCGTTGACCTGGTCGGCCGGGCGCCCGAAGACATACTTCGGCGCGTACCAGTAACCGCGGCGGATCGAAAGCCAGCAGCGCGCCGACTGCTGGGCCGCCTCCACGGCAATATCGCAGCCGGTGTTGCCCGCGCCGACGATCAGGATCCGCTTGCCGCGGAGTTGGGCCGCGTCCTTGTACGCCGAGGCGTGGATGACCGTGCCGGCGAACTCGTCCATTCCCTCGTACGCCGGGATCTTCGGCGACCAGTTGTGGCCGTTGGCGACGACGACCGCGGCGTACCGCTGGGTGCGTTCGCCGCCGTATCCGCCGGTGCTCCGCGTGGTCACGTCCCAGCGGTCGCCCTCGGCTGGCTCCACCTTGATCACCTCGGTGCCGAACCAGACGTGCTGGCGCAGCTCGAAGTGGTCGGCGTACCGATCGAGGTAGCTCCGCAGCTGGGTGTGGTGCGGGTAGTCCGGCCACGAGTCCGGCATCGGAAAGTCGGGGTACTGGGTGAACGGCTTCGACGAGATCAGGTGCGTGCTGGCGTAGACCGGGCTGCGATCGTGCCGCCAGTTCCACATGCCCCCGACGCTGGTCTCCCGTTCGTAGCAGTCGACCCCGAAGCCGTACTCCTTGAGGTTCTTGATCGCGGCCAGCCCGGTCGCGCCGGCGCCGATCACGCACACCGTGTCCCCGCGGTCGTAGACGGGGCGTCCGTCCCGCCAGAGGGTCGCGCCCGGGGCACGGGGGTCGAACTCGGTGGACACCGGCGAGCTCCTCGTTCTACGGCGTGGCTGCCGAATCCTCGCGGCTCTCGGTGGGTTTGTCCAGTCCGTCGGTATGCCAGACGCCTCCTACTTCTTCTTGTTCTTCTTCTCCGTGTTCTTCTGCTTCCCAGCCTGGGCGTTGGAAATCTTCGCCGCACGCTCCTTGGACATGCCCTTGTCCTTGAGCGCCTCGTACGTGTCCGGCTTCTTCACGGACGGACCGGGTGACGTGCCCTTGGGCATGGCGACCTCCTCGCCTGCTGATACCCCGGTGATCTACCCACGTGATGCCGGAGGAAACGCATTAGCGGGCCGGCTGTGGGACCGAGGCCGGCACCAGCAGGTCGGCCACGATCGGGAAGTGGTCGCTCGCGCGCCGGGTGTCCGCCGTGTCGACCACCTCGTATCCCCGGATCTCTATCCGGGGGTCGACGAGGAGCGTGTCGATGCGCTCCCGCGGGTCGCCGCACGAGAACGTGAACCGGTCGTCGCATCCGGCCGCCACCGCCACATCGACGAGGCCGTCGGCGAGGGTTCGCCAGGCCGCGCCCCCGGAGCTCTCGTTCAGGTCGGCGCCGAGGATCACCGGCGACTCGATCCGGTTCACGGCCTGCTTGAGCAGTGCGGCCTGCGCCGGGCGCTCCGCGGCGTCCGTCGCCAGGTGGGAGCCGACGACCGTAAACGGCGTACGCCCGATCGTGCAGTTCGCGAACGCGGCCCCGCGCATGTGCCGGCCCGGCGTGAGCGGGTAGCGCAGGCACCAGGTGTCGCGCACGCGTACCCGCATGCTGGTCAGCACGAGGTTGCCCAGCGCGGGTAGCCCGCCCACGGCGACCACGAGACCGGAGGAGTGGGCCAGCCGGGCGCACCTCGCGCGCCAGCGGAACCGGCGGGGTGCCTCCTGCACGATCAGCACGTCGGGTTTGAGGCCTCGGACCACCGCGAACAGTGCCGTCAGGTCGTCGCGTAGCGAGTGCACGTTGTACGAGACAACCCGCACCTCCACGGGTTCGTCCTGTGCCGTCACGCTCACCTCCCGAGATCCGTGTTGCCGGTCCGCGCCGGGAACGCCAGCCACAACGCGGTAGCGACAGCGCGCGCTAGAGCCGACGCGCCAGGTCGGCGGCGCCGACCATGCCGGCGTCGTTGCCCAGCTCCGCCGGCCGGATCTCGGCGACCGGGAACTTGCTGCGCCGGGCCAGCTCGGTGATGTACGTGCTCCGGGCCGGCCCGAGCAGGAGGTCCCCGGCCTCGATCACACCGCCACCGACGACCAGCACCTCCGGGTCGAGGATCTGCACCATGTCGGCCAGCCCCCGGCCGAGCCAGTGGCCGATGTCGGCGAGTGCCGAGCGGGAGACCGGGTCGCCGACGCGAGCGGCCGCGGTCACCATGACGCCGGTGATCGCATCCGGGTCGCCGCCCGCGGAGTTGAGGAGGGCCGACGCGGTCGACGGATCGCGGCGTGCGGCCTCCCGGGCGTACCGGGCCAGGGCCTGGCCGCTGGCGTACTGCTCGAGGCAGCCGCGGCGGCCGCACCCGCACGGCCGCCCGTCCGGAACGACCTGGATGTGCCCGAGCTCAGCCGCGACACCGTGGGCGCCGCGGACGAGCTCGCCGCCGAACACGATGCCGCCGCCGATGCCCGTCCCGACCGTGAACATGACCATCGAGTCGTCCGCATGCTCGGCCGCGCCGCAGCGGAACTCGGCCCAGGCCGCGGCGTTGGCGTCGTTCTCCACGACGACCGGGAGGGCGACGGCGGCCGACACGTAGTCGCGCAGGGGCTCGTCCTTCCACGCCAGGTTCGGGGCGAACAGCACGGTCGCGCCGGCCGCGTCGATCCAGGCCGCGGCGCCGATGCCGACCGCCCGCACGGGGTGCTGCCTGGCTAGCCCGACGACCACCTCACAGATGATGTCCCGGATCTTGGGGACGTCGTCCGCCGGCGTGTCGCGCCGGGTGCGAGCGATCACCTTCCCGTCCGGGTCGACGACGCCACCGGCCACCTTGGTGCCGCCGACATCCACTCCGATGGTCAGCGTCACGGGTCGGTCCCGCGCTTCGCGGCGGCCGGCCCGTCCGGCGCGGCCGGCGCGGCCGGCCCGTCCGGCGCGGCCGGCTGGTCCGGCGCGGCCGGCTGGTCCGCGTCCGCCGTGGCGAGCGCCCAGGGGTCGGGCTCGGTCGCCGAGCTGCCGGGCTCGTTCCCGGCCCGCGTGGCCGCTCGCCAGGCGGTGTCATCCGGACCGGCGGCGCGCGGCACGGGCTGCGCCGCGCGGACCGTCGACGGCCGGCCGCCCGGTCTGGTCGCCGCGGCCGCGGCACTGACCGCCCGCAAGAGGCTCGCGATGCCCGCGGCGAAGTCGCCGGCGCCGGTCGAGAGCCGCTCGGCGACCTCCGGCGACGGGTCGCGCAGGGCCGCGATGACGCGGCAGATGGGACAGACGCAGCACTCTGCGCTACCGGTGGCCCACGCCGCGCCGGCACCGGCGTGGCCGGGCTCGTCGTCGGTGTGCCCGGCCGCGCCGCCGACGCGGGCAGAGACCTCGCGCACCGCGGAGCCGACCTGGCCGGCCGCCGAGAACACGGCCTCACCGAGGGAGCCCAGTGAGCCGAGTGAGCCGAGGGGACCGGCGCCCGAACCCTGCCGCGACGCGGCCGACGCCGCGGCGATCACGGCGGCGACGAGGCGCTCGGCCTCCTCGCGGGCCGAGCCCGGATCGGATTCGCGCATCATCCGCTCCTCACTGGGCCGCGCCGAGGCTCTCGACCCGGCGTTTGAGCTCCTTCAGCGCGGTGTCCATGATCATCTTCTCGGCCTTGCGCTTGAACATGCCGAGCATCCCGATCGACAGCTCGACCTCCAGCGTGTACGTCACCGTCGACGTCCCGTCGCCGTTGTCGACGATGTCGTACGACCCGGCCTGCGCCTTCTGCATCTTCGACGGTGCCACCAGGTGCCACTCGATCCGCGAAATGTCCTCGGCGTACTCGTACGCCAACGTGTACTCGTCGGTCAGGACCCCGGCGTCGAGGACAAAGCGCACCCGACTGGCGTACCCGTCCTCGTACTCCTCGGTCACCTCGGCGCGCTTGACGGCGCCGGCCCACTCGGGGTAGCGCTCGAAGTCGCAGATCACCTCGGCGACGCGCTGCAGCGGTGCGTCTACGACGATCGACTGGGTGGAGGTGTCCGCCATGCTCGGCAGGCTACCGCGTCCTCGGCCGGCCCTCCGATGCCGGTTCGCCCGCTCGTCGATCAAGCACTTCCGCGTCGATCATGGGCTTGTCGCCGTGCGGGAGAGAGGCGGAGTCAAGGGGTGAGTGCAACGGTCGGGTCGGTGGGGGTGGCGAGCAGGTAGTCGGCGAGGGCTTGGCTGGGGTTGCGCCAGCCCAGGGTTTGGCGGGGGCGTCCGTTGAGTTCGTGGGCGACCGCGTCCAGGCCGG